>DAIDUA010000030.1 GCA_027456965.1 Alphaproteobacteria bacterium
ATCACGCTCACCTACCCGTCCGTGCAATCCAGTCGCGCGACGGCGTTCATCGTCACCGGAAAAGAGAAAGCAGAAGCCGTTCGTGCCGTCCGCACCGGTGAAATGACGCTGCCCGGTGCGCGCCTGCGACCGGAAGGCGAACTCTTTTGGCTGCTAGATCGCGCGGCCGCGGCATCAATATGATAAAAGCGGATTCGAGGAAGGAACCGGCGTGAAACCTCCCAAGCGTATCCTCGCCATCGACATTGGCGGGACGGGTCTCAAGGCGGCCATCATCGACACCAAGGGCAAGCTTCTCAGCGACCATTTGCGCGTGCTGACGCCTCATCCGTGTCCGCCGGCGCTGATGGTCAAGACGCTGATGGCGCTGGTCAAGCCGCTCAAATCGTTCGATTGCATCTCGATCGGGTTCCCGGGCGTGGTGCGCGGCACGCGCGTAATAACTGCGCCACATTTGGGTACGGACATCTGGGCCGGCTACGACCTCGCGGGCCATCTTTCGAGAAAGCTTGGCGGCAAGCCGACGCGGCTCGTCAACGATGCCGACATGCAGGGGCTCGCGGTCATCAAAGGCAAAGGACTGGAGCTCGTCGTCACGCTGGGAACGGGCTTCGGATCGGCCCTGTTCCGCGAAGGCGAGTTGATGCCGCATATGGAAATCGCACATATGCCGGCGCACAACAGCAAGACCTTCGATGACTACTTGGGCGACATGGTGCTCAAACGCATCGGGGTCAGGAAATGGAGCAGACGCGTCTCGAAGATGCTTCCATACCTGCACACGATGCTCAATTACGACCACCTTTATCTCGGCGGTGGCAACGCCAAGAAGCTGGTCACCAAATTACCGCTCAAGACCACGATCGTCTCGAATATCGCCGGCCTCAAAGGCGGCGCGGGGCTGTGGCGGAACCATCATCACTCACGGTGACGTCTTGAAAGACAGTCCCGCGGTGATCATCCGCGGTGCGTCGTAGTTGACGACGCCGTCGGCGCTCTCCGTCGTGGCGACTGACGCATTGAACAGATTGTCGCCGGCGACATAGAGAACGACGCCATCGCCCATCGCCCAGGCAAGCTTCGCGTCGGCCGTAACGGCTGGCGCGAGACGCAACGTGTTCTTATCGTCCGCGTAACGCGTGCTTTCGTAACGCGCGTCGGCGGACAACGACCAGCCCGCACCCAGCGACGCATCGAACCCGCCGGTGATGGTGGCGCGCGGCGCTTGCGCCGGACGCTTGCCGGTCAGTTGCGCCGCCGCCGTACCGCCGTGAACGCGCTGATCCAGCACGTCGAAACCGGCATGAAGCGCTATGGCATCCATGCTATAGCGCACGTCCCCTTCCAGGCCCGGCGCGTTGATGTCGCCGACATTCTGCCGCTGGATGAGTGTCCCGCCGGCTGGAATGAACCCCGCATCGGGAAACATCCCTGGGCCATGGCCGACCGTCACATTCGTGATTCCGCGGTGAAGCTGGTTCCAGAAGGCCGTGATATCCCAGCTCAGCGCGCCGTGTGTCTGGCCCGCGCCGATTTCGGCTCCGTAAAGCTGCTCCGGTGCCAGCGCTGCGTTGGCCTCGGTGATGTTGTTGCCCAATCGGAAGGGCCGGTACAACTCGTTCAGGGACGGCACCCGAAAGCCTTCATACGCCGCTGACCGCAAATAGAACCCGCTGGAGAAATTGCGCCGTATGCCGCCACGCGCCGTCGGCAGCGCCCCCGAGCGTGACGGCCACTGCCGATCGAGCGTCACGCTGCCGGTGGACAAGGCACTCTGAACCAGATGACCGTTGGTGGTCGACCAGATGTCGGCACGCAGGCCCAGCGTCAACAACCAGGGGCCGGAGTGGTGCGCCGCGTCGGCATATAGGCCGCCGACAACGCTGTCTCCGCCGGAAATCCGGTTCTGGGTGAACGCGCCGGACACATAGAGATAGTGCTCGTCCGAGTTCCCCCGAGCCGCGCGCACGTCCATGCCGATTTCCCAGTCGAACAGAGAGGATGTCCCGCGCAGCGCCGCATTCGCTCCCCAGCCAAGCGCCGGCGTCGCATATTGATCGTCCGACGGTGTCGTAAACGCCCGCCCCGGCGCGATCGCCGCCGAGGTCTGCATAAGCCCGCTGTTGCGCAACCACGCCTGCAGGCGCCAGCCCAGCGCATCACCGCTCTCGGGATGGGCGACGGTGAAGCTGGACGTGAAACCATCGGCTTTAGAGCGCGCGCCGACCAGACCAGACTGCCGCATTTCCTCATATACGCCGATCCGCGCGGCAATCAGCGTGTCAGCCAAAGGCTCGAACTGGGCACGCAACGAGGCGTTGCGCGCGTCGAGCGTCACGGCATCATCGGCCGGGCCACGCTGTGCGGGCGAAACCGGAATCCAGCCGTCGGAGGCTTCGGCGCTCGCCGAGCCGAACAGCGAGACCTTGCCCCATTGCGACCCGCCGGCAGCAGCCACACGCCGAAAGCCCAATGAGCCACCCGAGGCATCGGCGGTCAGCCCGCTTCCTGACGACTCGTCCAAGGCGATGACACCGGTGAGCGCCCCGGACCCATAAGGTCCCGCCCCCGCACCGCGCACAATCTCGGCGCCCGAAAGGTCCTCCGGCGGCAGCGAACTCCAGATCACCCAGCCACCGAACGGATCATTCTGCGGCACACCGTCCAGCGTCACCAGTGCCCTGCCAGCGGCCGATGGCGCGATCGCCCGCAGCGATACGCCCTGGGTCGAGGGGTTGGCGGAGAGGCTGGAGTTCCTACGGAACAAAGACAGGCCCGGCACTTGCTCAAGGGCTAGGTCGAGCTGCGGTTCGGCATTGAGTTCGACGACTCCCAGATTGACCACCGAAAAAGCGGCGTTTCCGACGGGGTCCGGCGGACGCGCGGTGACGACGACCGTCTCGACAACCTGTGCAGCTGCCGGGGCGGCGAACGCCACCAGCGCCATGAGACAGCATCCTTTGCATACAAAATTGGCCCGCATCGGTCGCATCTATTGCCCATGCGCGAAGCAGCGGCAAGCACGTGAGGCCAAGAAGCCAACTCTGCGCCGTTGTAATTTTCCGACTAATTCTCGATAATATCGATAGATTTAATCGGTATCTACGATGCTATCGCAAAAGGCCCGTTACGCACTGCGCGCACTCTTCGTCCTCGGCGCACATAAAGGCGACGCGCCGGTCATGATCGCGGAGATCGCCGAACGGGCGAACGTACCACGCAAATTTCTCGAACAAATCCTTCTCGAAATGAAGAGACGCGGCATCGTGCATAGCCACCGCGGCAAACATGGCGGCTATACGCTTGGGCGCGCACCCAAGGACATCGCCTTCGCCGAAGTGCTTCGCGTCATCGATGGGCCACTGGCTTTGAGTCCGTGCGCCAGCCGGACAGCCTATCGCAAATGCGACGATTGCGAAGACGAGACGACCTGCGCGATCCGCAAAGTACTGCTCGCCGTGCGCGATGCGACGGCCGGCATCCTGGAGCGGCGCACGCTTGCGGATGCGATCGCCGACGAAAGGCCAGCAAAGACACGTCGACGCGCGAACTGATTTTCGGAAACAATCTCAAAAAGATTCTGCCGCGAGAAGTCGACACGATGGGTCCGATATAATCTCTATTAAACAGGTCTACTTTATGGTATAAATGCGCGTGATCAGAGGCTCGGCATGGCCTCCGCACAAATGTTGGGGACGGATCATGATGTCATGGCCGAAAGCAACAGCCACTCTTCTGGCGGGCGGATTGCTCTGCCTTCTCGCACCGGCCGCCGAAGCCGTCGACGCGGGCTCAAAAGTCAAAATGTTGCAGGACCAGATCGATGGACTGAAAGCGCAGATCACCGATCTCAAGCGCAGCACCAGCGATCAATACGCCGACCTGCAGGCCCGGCAAGCCGATGCGGTGAGGGTCACGATCAACAACGGCCGCCCGACGATTTCCTCGGCCGATGGAGACTTTACCACCTCCCTCCGCACGTTGCTGCAACTGGATTGGGGCTACTACGGCCAGAGCGCCTCTGCGACCGCCCTGCCCGCCGCTTACGGACCAGACCTGTCGAGCGGCACCAATTTCCGCCGCGCGCAATTAGGCATCCAGGGCAAGGTGTTCGGCGACTGGTCCTACGTGGTCAACTACGAATACGGCGGCAGCGGCGGCAGCAAATTGTCGAGCCATATCCAATCTGTCTATCTGCAATATGACGGCCTGGCACCCTTCAGGTTTCGCGTCGGCGCATTCACCTCTCCGGCCAATGTCGAAGATGGGACGTCTTCCGGCGACACGATCTTCCTGGAGCGCAACTCGCCGTCTAACCTGCAGCGCAATCTCGCGGGCGGCGAAGGGCGTTATTCGGCCACGGTTCTTTATGCCGGCGAGCGCCTGTTCGGCGCTCTTTCTTATAGCGGCACGAAGGTGACCGACAGCGCCGACTTCGACGCCCAGCAAGCAGTCGTCGGCCGGATTTCCGACCTTGTCTATGTCGGCACAGATGCGCGGTTGCTGGTCGGCGCCAATGGCACATACATTATCAAGCTGCCGGATGCCGTAGCTAATGGCGGCACCACTTTGGCGACGACGCCTGGCGCGGCCGCACAGAACAGCATTACACTCTCCGATCCACCGGAGCTGACCGTCGACTCGAACGGCATCAAGCTGGCGAACACCGGATCGCTTGCGGCGAACCATGTCTCGCAATGGGGGATAGAGACGGCCGGCAACTATCACAATTTCTATGGCCAGGCTGGTTACTACGATTTCGAGATCGACCGCGCGCCGCTTGCATACAAGACCTATTCAAGCACAACCGCGACCGCGACAACGGTCGTTCAGCCGAACAGCAATCATTTCAGCGGCTGGTACGTGCAGGCGAGCTGGGTGCTGACCGGTGAGAGCAAAGGTTACAACGCGGCGAACGGCGCTTTCACGCCTCCCAAAACCACCGAGCCATTCACCACGCTCCGACGCGGATGGGGTGCCTGGGAATTGGCTGCGCGTTACAGTGACTTGAATCTAAACGATCATACGGTCGATCCGATGAATGTCGTCACCAGCTGGACCGGCGTGTCGACCAGGACGTATACTTTCTACAACACCGTGCGCGGCGGCAATCAGAAGATCGCCACGATTGGCTTGAATTGGTATCCGAACAGCGCCGTGCGTCTTGTACTCGATTATCAGTGGATCGACATAAGCCGTCTGCAGACGCCTGCAGCGGTGACAACGACAGGTGTGCCGACGCTGCCGACGGTGAACGGCGGCCAGAATATCCAGACCATTGCAATGCGTTTCCAGATCGGATTTTGAACCAAGGGAGCGCCATTATGAAACATGTTTCAGCCATCGTCGCGGCCTCGCTACTGTTCGTGGCAAGCGCCCACGCGACAAACGTCAAACTGTTGAACGTCAGCTACGACCCGACGCGTGAACTCTACAAGGACATCAACGCCGCCTTCTCCGCAGAGTGGAAAGGCAAGACCGGCGAAACCGTGACGGTGAACCAGTCGCATGGCGGCTCTGGCGCTCAGGCGCGCGCCGTGATCGACGGGCTGGATGCCGACGTCGTGACTCTGGCCCTGGCCTACGACATCGACGCAATCTCGCAGAAGTCCGGCCTGCTGCCCGCCAATTGGCAGAAACGCCTGCCGGACAACTCCGCACCTTACACGTCGACGCTGGTCTTCCTGGTACGCAAGGGAAATCCCTGGCACATCAAGGATTGGCCCGATCTGGTAAAGCCGGGCATTCAGGTGGTCACGCCGAATCCGAAGACATCCGGCGGTGCACGCTGGGCCTATCTGGCGGCGTGGGCCTATGCGCTGAAGGCGCCGGGCGGCAACGCCGACAAGGCCCAGGCGTTCGTCGCGGCACTCTATAAGCATGTTCCGGTGCTGGACACGGGTGCCCGCGGATCGACCACGACCTTCGTACAACGCGGCATCGGCGATGTCCTGCTGTCATGGGAAAGCGAAGCGCATCTGGTGCTGAAGGAACGCGGCGGCGACAAGTTCCAGATCGTCTATCCGTCGTTATCGATCCTGGCCGAACCACCCGTTGCGCTCGTCGATAAGAATGCCGACCACCACGGTACACGCAAAGCGGCGGAAGCCTATCTGCAATTCCTCTATACGAACGAGGCGCAGGAGATCGAAGCGCGGAATTTCTACCGTCCCCGCGATCCAACGGTTTTGGCCGCACACGCGGCCGACTTTCCGAAGATTCCGCTCGTCACGATCGACGGGATGTTCGGCGGCTGGCAAAGGGCACAGGCGGTGCATTTTGCCGACGGTGGCGTGTTCGATCAGATCTACAGGCCAGGCCAATGACCGCGGCCATCGCATCCCTTGCTGCGCACTGGCGCAATCCGAGCGCCTTGCCAGGTTTTGCACTGTCGTTCGGGTTCACACTCTTCTATCTGTCGGCGATCGTCCTGATCCCGCTGACCGCACTGGTCATCAGACCATGGTCGCTGGGGTTCGCCGGCTTCTGGCAGATTCTTGCCGATCATCGCGTCCTCGCGGCACTGCGCCTTTCCTTCGGGGGCGCAGCCATCGCGGCCGGAATTAACGCAGTCTTCGGCCTAATCGTGGCCTGGGTGCTCGTGCGCTATCGCTTTCCCGGCAAGCGCCTGCTGGACGCGCTCGTCGACTTGCCCTTCGCCTTGCCGACAGCCGTAGCGGGCATTGCGCTTTCGACACTGTATGCGCCGCATGGCTGGCTCGGCGAGCCGTTGAGCGAGCTGGGGCTCAAGGTCTCCTATACGCCGCTTGGCGTCGTCGTCGCTCTGACTTTCATCGGCTTACCCTTCGTCGTGCGGACGCTGCAGCCGGTTCTTTCGGACTTGACACAAGATGCCGAAGAAGCCGCTGCGACGCTGGGCGCCACCCGCTTGCAGACGGTAGTTCGCGTGGTCCTGCCGACACTCACGCCGTCGCTGGTGACGGGTGCAACCCTCGCCTTTGCGCGCGCCGTCGGCGAGTATGGCTCGGTGATCTTCATCGCTGGAAATTTACCGACAGTCTCCGAGATCGCGCCATTGCTCATCATTATCAAGCTTGAGCAGTACGATTATGCCGGAGCATCGGCGATCGGCGTCATCATGCTGACGGCGTCATTCGTCCTTATCCTGGCGCTGAACCTACTCCAGTACTGGACCGGATCACGGCGATGAAAAAGCCCCCTCGACGATCGACCGAAGATCATCCGCTGGTGCGGGTGGTGCTTAGCATCGTGGCCATCGGCTTTATCGGGCTATTTCTCGTCCTGCCTTTGACCATGGTATTTTCGCAGGCGTTGTCGCGGGGGCTTGGAGTCACCCTAGCAGCCATCGAGGAGCCCGATGCACTTGCTGCCGTCCGGCTGACCTTGCTCGCGGCGGCCATCGCCGTTCCACTCAACGCGTTGTTCGGCATCAGCGCATCGTGGGCGATTACGAAGTTCGATTTTCGCGGCAAGGGATTTCTAACAACCCTGATCGACCTGCCGTTCTCCGTCTCTCCAGTTGTTTCGGGGCTGATCTACGTACTGATCTTCGGACTGCAGGGCTGGCTCGGGCCGACGCTGCGCGAGTGGGACATCAAGGTCATCTTTGCCCTGCCCGGAATCGTGCTGGCGACGATGTTCGTCACCTTCCCCTTCATCGCCCGCGAACTGATCCCGCTGATGACCGACCAAGGGCGCGAGGAGGAAGAGGCCGCTGCCTCGCTAGGCGCCTCGGGCCTGCGGACATTCCTGCGCATCACCTTGCCCAACATCAAATGGGGGCTTCTCTATGGCGTCCTGCTGTGCAACGCGCGCGCGATGGGAGAATTCGGCGCGGTGTCGGTCGTCAGCGGCCATATCCGCGGGCTCACCAACACCATGCCGCTTCACGTCGAGGTACTTTACAACGATTACCAGTTCGTCGGTGCATTCGCAGTGGCCTCTTTGCTTGCCCTACTCGCCATCGTCACCCTTACCCTTAAATCCTTCCTCGAATGGCATTTCGCGGAGGAAATTGCCGCCGCTCACCACCATTGACGGAGCCGCGTATGTCTCTTGTCGTGGAGTCCATTGCCAAACGTTTCGAGCGCTTTCCCGCGCTGAACGGCGTGAGTTTCAATGCTCCACGAGACACGTTTGTGGCGCTTCTTGGCCCTTCAGGGTCCGGCAAGACGACGCTGCTCCGTATCCTGGGCGGACTGGAATTCCCCGACGAGGGGAGCGTGCGCTTCGCCGACCTGGATTGGCTCAGCCTGCCGGCGCGCGAGCGGCGCGCGGGCTTCGTATTCCAGAATTACGCCCTGTTCCGACATATGACAGTTGCGCAGAACGTCGCCTTCGGCCTCAGCGTCCGTCCGCGTCGCCAACGGCCGTCGCGAAACGCTATCGCCAGGCGGGTCGAGGAACTGCTAACGCTGGTGCAGCTTGAAGGATTGGGCAAGCGCTATCCCAGCCAGCTTTCGGGCGGTCAATGCCAACGCGTTGCTTTAGCCCGTGCGCTAGCCATTGAACCGCGCATACTCTTGCTGGACGAGCCGTTCGGTGCACTCGACGCCAAGGTCCGCAAGGAGTTGCGCGTCTGGCTGCGGGCGTTGCACGAACGGCTGGGACTGACCACGATCTTCGTCACCCACGACCAGGAAGAAGCCTTCGCACTCGCCGATCTTGTCGTGATCATGAACAAAGGAAAGATCGAGCAATGCGGGACGCCTGAAGAGGTGCGCAACGCGCCAAAGACGAAATTCGTGGCGGAATTCCTGTCCAGCGCAGCGCCGTAAGAGGCAACTACGGAGTCCATCCGGCAAGCACCGCAGGATGGCGCCGACAGGTGTCCCTACCGGTGGTGAGCAATGAGGTCACCGCTCCCGCCATTTTGAGCGGGCAATCGGCCTCATCGCGAATCGTTCCGTCCAAAGTCCCGGTACCTTTGTCCATCATTCCAAAGGACAACAAAATCTATGTCCAGATAACCGCGGAAAACACGTCGGAAGTTAGCCTTAAAAGCCGATTACTAGAACTAAATTGCGCCCAATCCGGCAACATAACAAACCGGCTTTATGCGCTTACGTGACACTCGATTCATCGCGTAGGATTGCGCCCTAGCATAAGGTCGAGGTGCATCAGGCAGGCTTCCTGGGGACACACCGTGCGCAATAGAGTCAGTTTGAACCTTCATATTCCGCAGCCTAAGCACCGGCCGGGTGAAAAAGCGGAATTCAGCTACGTGCTTGTGCCGAAAGCCGGCATTGTCGAACGACCGGCAAGCGACGCCAAAGCGCAGGATATAACCTCGCTCGCCTACTCCCTGATCCGGGTACTCGACGATGAGGGACGCGCGGTCGGTCCCTGGAATCCCAAATTGGACCCCGAGACGCTGCGCAAAGGTCTGCGCGCCATGATGCTGACCCGCGCCTATGACGACCGCATGTTCCGCGCACAACGCCATGGAAAGATTTCCTTTTACATGAAGTCGACCGGCGAAGAGGCTACCAGCGTCGCCTATGCGCTTGCGCTTGAGCACGAAGACATGTGCTTCCCGTCGTATCGCCAGCAGGGTCTGTTGATCGCGCGCGGCTATCCGATCTTCGACATGATGTGCCAATGCTATTCAAACGCCCGTGATCCCCTAAAAGGGCGCCAGCTGCCCATCATGTATTGCAGCCGCAAGGACGGGTTCTTCACGATCTCCGGCAATCTGGGCACACAATTCCCGCAGGCGGTGGGCTGGGCATTGGCATCGGCCTATAAGGGCGACGATCGCATCGCCGTGTCATGGATTGGAGAAGGCGCGACGGCCGAAGGCGACTTCCACCACGCGCTCAATTTCGCCTCGATCTATCGCGCGCCGGTGATCCTGAACGTCGTCAACAACCAGTGGGCGATCTCGAGTTTTCAGGGCATCGCCGGCGGCGAAGAATCGACATTCGCCGCACGCGCCATCGGTTACGGCCTGCCGGGCTTGCGCGTGGATGGCAACGATTTTCTTGCCGTCTATGCGGCCGCACAGTGGGCATCGGAACGCGCCCGTGCCAATCACGGAGCCACGCTGATCGAGCTATTCACCTACCGCGTCGAAGGCCACTCCACCAGTGACGATCCTGGGCGTTATCGTCCCGCCGACGAGGGGAAAGCCTGGCCACTAGGCGATCCGATCGAGCGGCTCAAGCGCCATCTCATCGGTCTGGGAGAATGGTCGGAGGCACAACATGAGACGCTTGCGACGGAGATCGCAGAGCTGGTGCGCGAGACGCAGCGCGAGGCGGAAGCGATAGGCACGATGGAGGGTGGAGCACGACCTCCACTCGGCACGATGTTCGAGGACGTCTTCAAGGACATGCCCTGGCATCTGCGCGCCCAACGCAAACAGGCGGGGGCCTGACCATGCCGGCGATGAATATGATCCAGGCACTGAATTCAGCCTTGGACGCCATGCTTGAGCGTGATCCGAACGTTCTTATCTTTGGCGAGGATGTCGGCTATTTCGGCGGCGTGTTTCGCGTCACGGACGGCCTGCAAAAGAAACACGGCGTGACCCGTTGCTTCGATGCCCCCATCGGCGAGGGAGGTATCATTGCGACGGCGATTGGCATGGGTGTTTACGGACTGAGGCCGGTCGTGGAAATCCAGTTCGCCGACTACATCTATCCAGGCTACGATCAGATCGTCTCGGAGATGGCGCGTATCCGCTACCGCTCGGCGGGCGATTTCTACGTACCGATCACCATTCGTACCCCCTATGGCGGCGGCATTTTCGGCGGCCAGACGCACAGTCAGAGCCCGGAAGCATTGTTCACCCACGTCGCTGGTCTGACGACTGTCATTCCATCTAACCCGCACGATGCGAAAGGTCTTCTGATCAGCGCCATCGAAAGCGACGATCCGGTGATATTCCTGGAGCCCAAGCGCATCTATAACGGCCCTTTCGACGGCCATCACGACAAGCCGGTAGAACCGTGGGCCAAGCACCCGTTGAGCGACGTGCCGGAAGGCCACTACACGGTGCCGCTGGGCAAAGCGGCGATCGTGCGCGAAGGTGCCGACGTCACCGTGCTTGTCTACGGCACGATGGTTCATGTGGCGCTTGCGGCAGCCAAAGAATCGGGCGTGGACGCTGAGGTGGTCGACCTGCGTACACTGATCCCGGTAGATATCGAGACGATCGTGGCGTCCGTCGAAAAGACCGGGCGCTGCATTATCGCGCACGAGGCGACACTGACGAGCGGTTTCGGGGCGGAGCTTTGCGCACTGGTGCAGGAGCATTGCTTCTACCACCTGGAGGCGCCGATCGAGCGGGTCGCCGGCTGGGACACACCATACCCGCACGTCTTCGAATGGGACTATTTCCCGGGACCGAAGCGGATTGCGGATGCGATGCTCCGCGCCATGGAGGCTTGAATGGCGCGCTATGTCTTCAAGCTGCCCGACGTCGGTGAAGGTATGGCCGAGGCTGAGATCGTGGCTTGGCACGTCGCTGTGGGTGATCGCGTCAAGGAGGACCAGCATATCGCCGACGTGATGACGGACAAGGCCACGGTCGAGATGACCTCGCCGGTCGCCGGCACCGTCGTCTCGCTTAATGGCCGCCCGGGCGAAATGGCGGCCGTCGGCGCGCCACTCATTGAGTTCGAACTGGACGGCGCCGCACAGGCCGCGGCGGCCCCCAAGATGCTCGAACCTCCGACACCGTCAGCGGCGGCGAAACACGAAGCGTCTTATAGAGCAGGAACAGGGCCTCTCGCCTCGCCGGCTGTGCGCAAGCGTGCGCAGGACCTGGGCATCGACCTCCGGACGGTGCTGGGCACCGGCCCCGAAGGCCGGATCAGCCACGCGGACTTGGACAAACATCTCGCGTCGAGCGGCCAGCGCTCCGCTGCCGGTCTCTCACCCGCACCGCGGGACGGCGGTGAAGTGGTGAAGATCATCGGGTTGCGTCGGCGGATCGCTGACAAGATGCAGGAGTCCAAGCGGCGGATTCCGCACTTTGCGTATGTCGAAGAGATCGACATGACCGAACTGGAAACGCTGCGCGCCAAACTGAACGCGGAAAAAAGGCCAGAACAGCCGAAGCTCAACGTTCTGCCGTTCCTGATGCGCGCGCTTGTGCGCGTGCTGCCGGATTATCCGCAGATCAATGCGCTTTTCGACGACGAGACGGGCATCCTTAGTCGCTTCGCGGCGGTGCATATCGGTATCGCGACGCAGACCGCGAACGGCTTGCTCGTGCCCGTCGTCAAGCATGCCGAGGTTCGGGATCTGTGGGACTCGGCCGCGGAAGTGGCGCGGATTGCGGCACTTGCGCGAGACAACAAGGCGGCCAAGGACGATCTTACCGGCTCGACCATCACGATCACGAGCCTCGGTGCGCTGGGCGGGATCGTCACCACACCTATCATCAACTACCCCGAAGTCGCGATTACCGGCCCGAACGCGATTTTGGAGCGGCCGGTGGTGCGCGACGGGCAGATCGTCGTGCGGAAGATGATGAACTTGTCGTCATGCTTTGATCATCGCGTTGTCGACGGCGCCGATGCAGCGGCATTCGTCCAGCGCCTGAAGATGCTGCTTGAACATCCGGAAATGTTGCTCACGGCGTAGAAAATAACCCAGAAGACTCTGAAAAACGGACCACGCGTAGCGCCTTCGAGCCTGCGACGGACCCGTGTCGGCGACTGTATGCACTTGCGGAAGAGACTAAAGGGGCGCTAAGGCCTATTTGCAGACTGCCGCGGATGCCGCTTCGATTCCGCCGCTTGCGAACGTCCAAATATGCACTGGGCGGCAGGCGGCCGTTGAGGCTGTACTATTGGCGATAAACCCCTCTACAGTCGCGCCCGGAGGGCCGCCTTCCCCCTGGGGAAACGCAACGGATACGTGTCTATGATTGTCGAAACAGGCCTTTTTGCCCTTATCCTCGCACTTTTCATAGCCGCCGTTCAGGCTGTTGTCCCATTGATCGGTGCGGCGCGCGGTGACAGCGCCTGGATGAACGTGGACCGGCCGGCGGCGCTGGTGCTGTTTGCCCTCATTACAATGTCCTTCGGAGCATTGATGTGGGCGCACGTGACCAGCGACTTTTCTGTCCTGAACGTGGTGCAGAACAGCAATACCGACAAGCCGCTGCTCTACAAGATCACCGGCGTATGGGGTAGCCACGAAGGCTCCATGATGCTGTGGACCTTCATTCTCACATTCTATGGAATGGCCGTCGCGGCATTTGGCGGGAACTTGCCACCGGGATTGCGCGCACGTGTCCTCTCGGTTCAGGCGATGATCGCCTTTGGCTTCATCCTGTTCATCCTTCTGACCTCGAATCCCTTCGCGCGTGTCTACCCAGCGCCATTGAACGGCGACGGCCTGAACCCCCTGCTCCAGGATCCCGGCCTCGCCTTCCACCCGCCGTTCCTCTATCTCGGCTATGTCGGCTTCTCGATGGCGTTTTCCTTCGCCATTGCCGCATTGATCGAGGGGCGCGTCGATGCCGCATGGGCGCGCTGGGTCCGCCCATGGACACTGGTTGCGTGGTGCGCCTTGACGCTCGGCGTCGCCATGGGATCGTGGTGGTCATATTACACATTGGGCTGGGGCGGCTATTGGGCATGGGACCCGGTCGAAAACGCGTCCCTCATGCCGTGGCTCGCGGGCACGGCGCTTCTGCATTCGGCGATCGTGGCAGAAAAGCGGGATACGCTGAAGGCCTGGACGATCTTCCTAGCAATCATCACCTTTTCGCTGTCGCTGCTCGGCACGTTCCTGGTGCGCTCCGGCGTCCTGACCTCCGTGCACAGTTTCGCCGTCGACCCTCAGCGCGGCGTATTCATTCTGCTTCTTCTACTGTTGTTCACCGGCGCCTCGCTGTTCCTGTTCGCGCTGCGCGCGCCCGCACTCAAGGGCGGCGGCCTGTTCGCCCCGATCTCACGCGAGGGCGGCCTGCTATTCAACAATATCCTGCTGAGCACCGCAGCCGCCACGGTACTGCTCGGAACGCTTTATCCGTTGTTCGTCGATGCGCTCGGCCTAGGCAAGATTTCGGTCGGTCCGCCATATTTCAACATGGTTCTTGTTCCGCTGATGGTGCCGATGATCCTGGTTATGGCAATCGGGCCGTTCCTGTCGTGGCGGCGCGGCGATTTCATGGGTGCCTTGGCCAGACTGAAGATTGCATTCGTCGTAACGGCCGTGACGATCGTCGCGACATTGTTGATCGCCGGTGCTTCAGCACGCTCCGTGTGGGCGTCACTGGGGTTCGGCCTAGCTGCATGGCTGTTCTGCGCCAGCCTGATCGAATGGACCGGACGGATCGGATTGTTCCGGCGATCGCTCGCCGATGTTTTCCAACGCGCCCGCCATCTTCCGCGTTCGGCCTATGGCATGACCATAGCCCATATGGGACTGGCAATCGTCTTGGCGGGCATTACCGGCTCACTGGCCTGGAAGACAGAGAAGCTCCAGGTCATGTACCCCGGCGATAGCGTGGCGGTCGCGGGCTACCAGATCAAATTCACCGGCGTCGACAACCACGTCAAAGGGCCAAATTACACCGCTTCGCGCGCAACATTCATCGCGAGCAGAGACGGCCAGTTCGTCGCCAAGATGCAACCGGAACGGCGCGTATATACCAACCCGCCGCAGGACAAGTCGACGGTCGCCATCCATACCAATTTCGTCACCGATCTCTACGCCGTCTTCGGCGAGCCAGATGGCAAAGGCGGTTTCGTCACGCATTTCTTTCTCAACCCGCTCGTGCCCTGGATTTTCTTTGGCGCTGTGGTGATGGTTTTCGGCGGTATGGTGTCGTTGAGCGACCGCCGTCACCGGGTCGGCGCACCATTGCGAAAAACGCGGGCAACGCCGGTGGCCTCCGCGCCTGCTATGCCGGCGCCCGCAACGGTAGTTGTCGCTAATGGCGAAAGAAAAGGGCTGCTACGCGGCTGGGTGTATCTGGTGCCGTTGTTGGGATTCATCGTCCTGGTCGGATTTTTCATCCACCGCCTGCAACTGACCTCGGAAGGCGATACGCCAAACCTGATCCCGTCAGTGATGATCGGCAAGCCGGCGCCGACATTCAACCTCCCGCCTCTCCTGGCTGACCGGCCTGGTCTCAAGACGGCGGATTTGAAGGGCAAAGTCACGCTGGTCGATTTCTTCGCTTCATGGTGCGTGCCATGTCGCGCCGAACATCCGGTCTTACCGCTGGTCACACAGGCAGGCATTCGCCTCGTAGGCATAAACTACAAGGACAAGCCGGCCGACGCCAAAGCCTGGCTGGCCGAACTGGGCGATCCCTATCAGGCCGTCGCGGTCGACGCGCACGGCCGGACAGGGATCAATTTCGGTGTCTACGGCGTGCCGGAATCATATCTTGTCGACAGGAATGGCGTGATCCGCTTCAAGCAGACGGGTCCGCTGACACCCGAGATCATCAGAAGCAAATTGATCCCAATGGCGGAGAAACTGGAGCAGTGAAACTTCCCTTCGGAATCCTGGCAACAATCGCGATGCTGATGATGTTCGGTGCGGACATGCAGCATCCGGCTATAGCCGTCGAGCCCAGCGAAGTCCTTTCCAATCCCGTCCTCGAGGCGCGTGCGCGCGCCATCAGCAGCGAGTTGCGCTGCCTTGTCTGCCAGAATGAATCCATCGACGAATCCAACGCACCTCTGGCGCACGACCTGCGCGTTCTGGTGCGGAAGCGACTGCTTGCAGGCGACAGCAATGCACAGGTCAAAGAATACATCGTTGCTCGCTATGGAAATTACGTGCTGTTGAAGCCGCCCTTCATAGAAGAGACCTATATTCTATGGTTCGGGCCGCTGGCTCTTTTGCTGGCCGCGACGGCAGCAGTTTTCGTCTTTTACAAACGTAGTGCCGGTGTGCCGCCGGACCCCGCGCCCCTCTCGGACGAGGAAAGCCGCAGCATATCTATCTTACTCGGCGAGCCAGGAGAACACGAGGAGACGCGTTGATGTATTGGCTTGTGTTCGCCCTCTTAACGATCATTTGCGTCTCGGCCCTGCTTTATCCGCTTCTGCGCCGTAGCCAGTCCACCGCGGCGTCGCGTGCGGACTACGACAATGTCGTCTACCGTAGCCAGCTGACCGAGGTCGCACACGAGGTCGAGCGCGGAGTATTGACCCAGGCGCAGGCCCACGCCGCGCGCACCGAAATCCACCGCCGCATGTTGGCCGCCACCGCTGTCGAAAGGAAGGCGGCAGCCTCTCCTAAGGGAAGTCGGCATGCGCGCATTACTGCAGCGGTCGTGATCGCGGTCTTGGTACCCTTGGGTTCGGGTCTGCTGTACGCCGCCCTGGGCTCTCCGGATTTGCCCGATCAGCCCTATGCTGAACGACTTAAGCATGATCCCAACGTCATGATCGCGGCAGCGGCGCACAGGCTGGCAACGGATTTGGAAAGCAAACCCGTCGCGGCCGGCTATCAGCGGCTCGCGGAAATTTATTTCTATTTGCGCGAATATGACCGTTCGGCGCTGGCTTACCAGCGCGCCGTCGATCTCGGTGACGGCAGCGCGGAGATGTGGTCGCAGTTGGGCGAGACCATCGTCTTGGCCAATGGCGGCGCGGTAGTGCCCAGCGCCATGAGTGCGTTTACGCACGCGCTCGACGTCGATGTTCGCGAACCGCGGGCGCGCTATTATTTCGGTTTGGCCGCTGCTCAGGCTCACAAATTGAGGCGCGCCGTAGCTATTTGGCGCGATCTGGAGAAGGACAGTGCTGCCGATGCGCCATGGCTGCCTGTTCTCAAGCAACACATTGCCGCTTATGCCAAGCGGGGCGGCTTCGATCCGGCGACGATCACTCCGGAGCCACCCGTTTTGCCGAAACCGTAGTACCGGCCAACGCTCCACTTTCCCGCCGCATCAGCCGGCAAGCGCGGCACCGACCAGCGCTCCCATTCCGTAGGTGATCGCCGCTGCGGCGGCACCGATGACAACTTGGCGCGTGGCCGAAAACACAGCGGTGCGGCCCGTGAAAAGAGACGTCCCGGCACCGACCGCGGCAAGGGCGACCGCACTGGCGGCGACACTCACCACAGTCGCGGCCATACCTTGAAGAAACACAAGCGGAAGCACGGGCACCATAGCGCCCCCGGCAAACAGGAAAAATGACCATCCGGCCGCTACCCATGCCGAACCGCCCAGCTCGTCCGGATCGAGCCCGAGTTCCTCACGGACCAACGTGTCAAGCGCCGTATCTTTTTGCGCCATTAGACGTGTTGCCAGGGCGCGCGCCTCGGTCTCGCCAAGTCCCTTCGCCTGATAGATCAAGACAAGCTCTTCTCGTTCCTCGTCCGGTACCTGTTTTAGCTCTTCAGCCTCACTTGACACCTGATGTGCGTAGAGTTCGCGTGCGCTGTTAACCGAAAGCCACTCGCCCATGGCCATCGAACAGGCTCCTGCGAAAAGGCCCGCCAATCCGGTCAGGAGAATGATATGTTGCGACGTTGCCGCGCCAGTAACGCCCATTACCAGGCTGAGATTGGAGACAAGTCCGTCATTGGCGCCCAGTACGGCAGCGCGCAAGGCGTTGCCTCCCATTGCCCGATGACGCCCCTCCAGGCGCGCAATCGAGCCACCTTTCAGCCCGCCGGATTTTCCAGCCAGCGCATCGAGAATGCGCGCATGCGACCGCTCCGCAGTCGGCAGCCCACGCTCGACGGCTTCGGGCTGCTGGTCATAGGTGGCACTGTCGGCATGTTCCAGAACGTTGATCGTGGGAAGAACAAAATCCGGGCCAAAACGCCGCGCGAGCCACGCAAGTGCGCGAGTTCGCCAGCCGGGGCGCAATGTCGGGACATTCGACCCAACCCGCCTGAGATTCTTCCGCCAGAATTCCGCATGCGCGTCTTCTACCGCGGCGAGCTTACGAAAGATGGCGCTTGACCCCGGATCGCCTTCTGCCTCCGCGAGTACACGATAGAGGCTCGCACTATCGATCTCGCCCTGGAGATTCGCCCGATAGCGCACGGCATCGTGATCTTGCGCCATTCCCGGCTCCCTAAATTGGAATAGCTTCGCGCCGCGCTCGCGGGAAATGCGCCGCGCATTATGAGCATACAAGCCCATTTCCAAATGCGCCAAACTCTTGGCAAATTGCCGGACCGAACAACCGTTAGTCATCTGAATATTAAGGATAAAATTGCACAGGAAATGAGCCCCCTTCGAATACCCCCAGTTCCGAGACTGGCATTCATTCAAAGTGGATATTTTGACCTGCGTAGAGAGAAGCGGAAAAGGAGTGCTGCTTGTGGTCAGTGTCCTTTGATCTTTCCGGACATGGCATTAAGGCGATTGTGGATGCTGATCGCCAATGGGTCATTGGCATCTGCCACCGTAAGAGCCTTGGTCCACAGGGCACGCGCCCGATCCGAATGGCCTAGCCTCTGCTCCGCCAAGCCGACGTAGTACAGCGCCTGGACGTCTGTGGGATCGAGCTTCAGAACCCTGCGCATCGTGGCGACAAAATCCGCAGGGATGTCTTCACCAGGAGCGGCGGCAGCCTTCTGAATCTCCGCCCACGTCAGCTGCACGCTCACATCGTCCGGTTTGAGGCGAACGGCATGGTCGATGGCCTCGCGCGCCTTGGCCTGTTCGTTCAGCACGTAGTACGCGTGTGCCAGACGCTGCCAGCCTGCTACGTCACCCGGACTCTTTTCCATACGAGCCGCGAGACGCGCGACCATGGCATGGATCATCGTATCC
>DAIDUA010000031.1 GCA_027456965.1 Alphaproteobacteria bacterium
GTCGCGGACGCCGGGGAGCCCATCCCCGGCGTCCGGCATTTTGCGGCTACGGAGGCCTTGAGCGGGGCAAGCGCGTAGTTGCAAAGAAGACGCATTTTCGAAAAGGTAAAAATCCCAAAAAATCCCTTAAACAGCGCAAAAATATCCATTCCTGCCACACGAATGTTGCAAAAATACATCTTTCCGCCGGTGTTCTGATGCGCGCGGACCGCTTTCGCTTGTATGCGCTTCCCGATCGTGGCTTAGAATTGCTGCTACCGGTGTCATACATCGGCAAGGCGCCGGAATGACACCGGTGTCAAACGGGGAAGAACTCGCACTAGGCGCCGACATCTTGAATGGGCACGAGCGGTCTCCCGCTCGGGGATGAAGGCCAGGGAGGGTATCAGTGTTGAAAATCAATCGGACTCAAGCTGCGTCTTCGCGGCTCAAACTCAGTGCGTCTGCCGTGGCGCTGCTCACGGTCATGGGCACCGGAGCGGCGTTTGCACAAGATGCCGGCAATGAAGCGATGGAAACGGTGGTCGTCACCGGCTTCCGCGAGAGCCTGGAAAAAGCGTTGGACATAAAGCGCAATGCGCTCGATTCGTCCGACACGATCATGGCCGAAGACATCGCCAAGTTCCCGGACCTGAACCTTTCGTAATCGCTGCAGCGCATCCCCGGCGTCAATCTCGCCCGCGATGCGGGCGAAGGACGTGAGATTTCGGTGCGCGGCCTCGATCCGACGTTCACCCGCGTGCGCATCAACGGCATGGAAGCTTTGGCGACGACGGGCTCGGAAGACGCCTCGGGCGGCACCAACCGCGGCCGCGGCTTCGATTTCAACGTCTTCGCATCGGACCTCTTCAGCCAGTTGACGGTCCACAAGTCGTCCTCGGCCAACCTGGAAGAAGGTTCGTTGGGCGCTACCGTCGATTTGTACACCGGCCATCCTTTCGACCATCCGGGCTTCGTGTTCACGACGTCGGCCCAATATGGCTATCAGGACCTTCCCGGTAGCAGCAATCCGCGCGTGGTCGCCTTGGTCTCCGACACCTTTCTGGGCGGTCGCCTCGGTGTGATGTTTTCGGGTGCATACGCAATCCAGAACACGCTTGAAAACGGCATCAGCACGGTGCGCTGGCAGAACGACAACACGGCGCAGAACGTCACTCACTCGTCGCCGGGCGTGGTGGGGTGCGTGGCCGTCCCCGGTGCGACGTCGAACTGCAGCGCCAGCCAGCGGTTCAAGAGCGTTCTAGGTGCGACATCCGGCACGGCGTACGACCTCGTGAACGAGGCGTTCCATCCGCGCTTCCCCCGCTATGACAATGTCGAGAACCACGAGAAGCGTCTCGGCCTCACCGGCTCGGTCCAGTGGCAGCCGGACGACGCCACGCTGTTCACCTTGGACGGACTGTTCGCCGATTTCGCCGTGGTGCGCCAAGAGTACTATCTGGAAGCGGAATCGTTCAGCAACAACTACAAGACCAGCACGCTGGGAGCGGGTCTGCAGCCGACGCTGGGTATCCAGAACATCGACATACTCGACTACTACGTCGACACGACCAAGAACAACATGACCTATGCGAAGGCGGCGGGCGTCGGTCTTCGTTCGGAACATCGTCTCGATCACCTTGACACGCGGTTCGAGCAGTTGACTCTCGATGCCACGCACAGTTTCTCGGAAACATTCAAGGTTCATGGTTTGATCGGCTGGTCCGAGTCGCACCATCGCAACCCCGTCCAGACCACACTGCCATTCGACTACAACTGCACGGCGGCGGATGCCGGCGGCTCGACGGCAAATTGCCCGGGCGGCGCCGCGGGCGGCGCCGGAACATCGGCGAAACCGTATATGTACGACTACCGTGTCGGCGACCTGCCGGCGCTCAGCTACGGCAACGTCGACGTAACCTCGCCGACGGGGTGGTTCCTGTCGCAAATCCGCGAGCGCGCAGCCTACAACAACAATGCCTATCGAACGATCCAGGGCGATTTCAAATGGGATTATTCGAAATCGGTCCAAGTCGAAGGCGGCGCCGATTACCGGAACTTCGGCTACAGCACGGCCGATCTGCGCCGGTCCAACGGCGGCACGGGCAATCTGGACAGTTCGATCCCGACGGCTATCGAAACGGCGCCGTTGTCCGGCTACACGCAGCTCGTCACCATGAAGGGCCTCAATGTTCCGTCCGGAACACCGATGACCTGGATGGTTCCCGATCTCGAGAAAGCGAACACCCTGTTCGGCATCTGGGATACCACCGCGTTTACGACCACCGGCACGGGCGCCTGCGCCAGCGGCTGCGGCGCGTTCCATCTCGGGCCGGAGCCCAGCCTGTCCAACAACGGTTCGGTCAAGGAGACCGATTACGCCGGCTGGCTGCAGGTCGATTGGGATACGCTGTTCTACGGCGTGCCCTTCCGCGGCAATATCGGCGGCCGTTACATCCTGACGGAAACCGAATCGATCGGGTTCAGTTACGATCCGATCGCCAAGGCCGTGGTTGCCGCCGACATCAAGCAGACTTATCACGACATCCTGCCGGCCCTGAACGCCGTGTTCGAGCCCGCCGACGACTTCCTCGTCCGTATCAACGCGGGCTACACGATGGCACGACCGGGGCTGACCAACATGCTTCCCGGCGGCACGGCCACGAAGTCCGGCAGCAACCTGACGGCAAACGTCCGTAATCCGTATCTGAAACCTTTCCGGTCCAAGAACGTCGATCTGTCGTTCGAATGGTACTACCACAAGGGCGCGCTGCTCTCGATTGCCATGTTCTACAAGCACATCGATTCGCTGGTGCAGACGTTGACGGACAACATCGTGTTCCACGGCAATCCGTACGGCCTGCCGGACAGTCTGGCGGTCGCCGCCTGCGGCACGTCCTATGGCCCGGCCTGCAACGAGAACCTGGTGTGGACTTTCCAACACGCCGTGAACACGACGGGCAGCCCGCTCTACGGAACGGAAATCGACTGGCAGCAGCCTTTCGATTTCCTGCCCAACCCGTTCGATAACTTCGGCTTCCTGGGCAATGTGACGTTCGTCAAGGCGCAACAGACCTACTACAACAGCAACGGCACCGTGTTCGTAAAAGCCGATCTGAACGGGCTGTCGAACACCTCTTATAATGCCACTCTGTACTACGACGATACGGTCTTCCAGGCGCGTGTGACGGCGGCATTCCGCAGCAAGTACATCGTCAGCGGCGGCGTCAATCCGGGTAATCTGAACGACGTACAAATCAACAGCTCGACGTTCAACCTCGATGCATCGTCCAGCTACAAATTCGACGACAACTTCACCGTCACGTTGGACGCTTTGAATCTCACCAACCAAGCACAGCAGGGCTATGTCGATACGATCGGCCAACGTCCCTATTACTGGCATCAGACCGGCAGCGAGTACTTCATCGGTCTGAGGTACAACTACTGATCCTTCCTCAATAACTTTTGCAGCGCCGGGGATGACTTCTCCGGCGCTTTTTTTAAGATGCACCGATGAGCAACTTCTCCCTCACGTCCCGCAGGACGATCCTCAAGAGCGCGCTGGCGCTGGGCGCCGGTCCGGCGCTCGTGCGCTCCGCATCGGCCACTCCCGTCTTCGACGCTTTCGTCGGGCCCGCGGCGCCGTCCGGCGTCGCGGCCTATCCGACACTCGCGGCGGCGGTGGCCGCGGCGCCGGCCGACGGCACCAGGCCGTTCCGCATCCTGATCGGCAAAGGCCGGTGGCGCGAACGCGTCGTCATCGACAAGCCGTTCGTCCATCTCATCGGGCAGGGACGCGACGCGAGCGTCGTCGTCGACAACCGTTACGCAGGAACGCCCGGTGCGGACGGCAAGCCGATCGGTACTTTTGGTACCGCCGTCATTTTTGTCCGTGCGCCTGATTTTTCGGCGCGCGATCTCACCATCGCCAACGATTTCGACTATGCCGGGCACATGCGCGCGCTGCCCAAGGAAACGGCCGCCAGCACGGGCGGCGAACAGGCCGTGGCGCTGGCCATCGAAGGCAACGCCGACCGCTCCTTTCTGGAAAACGTCCGCCTTGCCGGCTATCAGGACACGCTGTTCGTGCAGTCCGGCCGCAGTCTCTTCCGCCATTGCCGCATCGAAGGCTGCGTGGATTTCATCTTCGGGGCCGGGCGCGCCGTGTTCGACCGCTGCAGCATCCTGTCCATGCTGCGCCCGGGACAGGACTTCCAGGGTTTTGTCGCGGCTCCGGATACGGACATCAAACAGCCCTATGGGCTGGTATTCCACGATTGCCGGCTGGAGAAGGACAGGGCGGTGCCGCCGCACAGCGTGGCTCTGGGCCGCCCGTGGCGGCACACGCGCAAATTTGCCGACGGCAACTATGGAGACCCCGACAATGTCGGCGCCGCGGCCTATCTGCGCTGCTGGATGGACGACCACATCATCCCCGAAGGCTGGGTGGGAATGGGCTACAACCGCCAAGGCGGCGGCCGGGCGGTTCTGGAGCCCGAAGAGGCGCGGCTTTACGAATATGAGAGCAGGGGGCCCGGCGCGGGCGTCGCGTCCGCCCGGCGCCGCCAGCTGACCGCGGATCAGGCATACCGCTATGCCGATCGCGATGTCTTGCAAGATTGGACGCCAACTGCGACGGATTAAATGTTGCTTCCGGCCTTGAAGGTTGCTGAATTGCGCGCGGCATGGCCGACGCGGCCATAAGAACAGTGGAGAACCTGGAATGGCAAAGGACCGTATGGCCGTCCTGACGGCGCTGATGGAGCAGGGCGTGATCCCCGTGTTCTATCACCCCGACGTCGAGGTCTGCACAAACGTGATCCAGGCTTGCGCCAATGGCGGGGCCAAATGCATCGAATTCACCAACCGCGGCGAGTTTGCGCCGCACGTCTTTCTGGACGTGACGCGCCATTTCGCGAAGGCGGATTCGAGCGTGATCATGGGCGTCGGCTCGGTCGTGGATGCGCCAACCGCCGGAATCTACATCGCCAACGGCGCGAAGTTCGTCGTCGGCCCGATCCTCAATGCCGACGTGGCCAAGGTCTGCAATCGCCGGAAGATTCCCTATAGCCCGGGCTGCGGTTCCGCCTCCGAAATCTCCTATGCCGAAGAGCTGGGCTGCGAGATCGTCAAGATCTTCCCCGGCTCCTCCGTGGGCGGACCGGAATTCGTCAAGAACGTGCTCGGCCCGATGCCCTGGACGCGGTTGATGCCGACGGGCGGCGTCGATCCGACGGAAGAATCGCTGACCAAATGGTTCGGCGCCGGCATCGTTGCGGCCGGCATCGGCTCCAAGCTGATCACCGCCGACCTGCTCAAGGCCAAGGACTATGCCGGCATCGAGAAAAAGGTGCGCGACACCGTTCAACTCATCAAGAAAATCCGCGGGAAGTAAAAATGGCTGAGGAAATCCTGAAAGTCCGTCCGGCAAGCGAGTGCAAGTGGGACTGCGTGTCCTTCGGCGAAGTGATGCTGCGTTTCGACCCCGGCTTCGGCCGCGTGAGCAATTCGCGCCAGTTCACCGTGTGGGAAGGCGGCGGCGAATACAATGTGGCGCGCGCCATGCGCAAATGCTGGGGCAAGCGCTCGTCGGTGGTGACGGCGCTTCCGGTCAACGACCTCGGCTGGCTGGTGGAAGACTTCATCATGCAGGGCGGCGTCGACACCTCGCACATCATCTGGCGCGAGTTCGACGGGCTGGGCCGCAACACCCGCGTCGGTCTGAATTTCACGGAAAAGGGCTTCGGCATCCGTGCCGCGCTGGGCTGCTCGGACCGCGGCAACTCGGCCGCCTCGCAGATCAAGCCGGGCGAAGTGAACTGGGACAAGCTGTTCGGCGAAGAAGGCGTGCGCTGGTTCCATACCGGCGGCATCTTCGCGGCGCTGGCGCCCAACACCTCCGAGGCGGTGATCGAAGCGGTGCAGGCCGCGCACAAATACGGCACGATCGTCTCCTACGACCTCAACTACCGCGCCTCGCTGTGGAAGAGCCAGGGCGGCCAGGAAGGCGCGCGCAAGGTCAACCGCAAGATCGCCGAATATGTCGATGTCATGCTCGGCAACGAAGAAGATTTCACCGCCTGCCTCGGCTTCGAAGTGGAAGGTCTCGACGAACACATCTCCAAGATCGATCCGGCGAACTTCAAGAAGATGATCGCCACGGCGGTCAAGGAGTTCCCGAACTTCAAGGTCGCCGCCACCACGCTGCGCAATGCCAAAACGGCATCGTTCAATGACTGGTCGGCAATCATCTATGCCGGCGGCCAGTTCTACCAGTCGATGATGCGCGAAAACCTTGAAATCTATGACCGCGTTGGCGGCGGTGACGGATTCGCGTCGGGTCTCGCTTATGGTTTCCTTGAGGGAAAGGGGCCGCAAGCGGCTGTCGAATACGGCGCTGCACACGGCGCTTTGGCGATGACAACGCCCGGCGACACGTCTATGGTCAACGTCAAGGAAGTCGAAGCCGTCATGAAGGGCAAAGGCGCGCGCGTCATCCGATAACAAAAGCGGCGGGCCGTTTTGGGGACGACCGCTCCTACGTGCAGGGAGTGAAAAATGAGGGACCTTTTTGTCCGGCTGCGGAGTGTCCGCGGCGTCGGCGCCTTGGCGGTATTCTTCACAGTCCTGGTGGTTAGCATCAGCGCATCGGTCGTGTTTGCTGCGGGCAAAAATGACACCGGTGGCAACGGTGGACTGCTGTTCTATCTCTCCGCCGACAAGGGCTTTACCGCCGACTTCGCCAAAGGCGACCCCAAACCGAACTACGACGACAAGACAACGATCGCCAACGATCCCAAGACGGGCCCCTATATCCGTTCGGAAGGCGAGCAGATCCTCTCCTGGCACGCGGCGTCCAACGTCTACGCCCAGCGCGGAACGCTCGATTTCAACTGGCGTGCGCGCGATCCGCTGGGCGAGATGCAGTTCCCGATCTTCCGCGTCGGCTATTTCGACCACACCAGATGGAACATGGAGTGGCTGCGCATCGACTGGAACGGCCACGGCATCGACGCCTTCGTCACCGACGACAATCTCGCCGAAGTCCGCGTGTCGTACCGCATGGACAAGATCCCGGCGGCCGACCAGTGGGTGAACATCGGCTTCAGCTGGGACGAGACCAAAGGCATCTGCCTCTACATCGACGGCAAACTCGTCGCCCAGAAAAACGCGACGGCCGTTCTCGACACCGGTCTCGACCAATTCGGGCCGTTCAGCCGCACGATCTCACCGATGCAGGTGCAGAGCGGATATCAGTACGTCCGTGGCGGCGACATCGACGAAATCCGCTTCTACGACCACATGCTGTCGTCCGACAGCGTCGCGGACATCGCGCAGGGCAAGTCGCCAGTCGAAGGCGATGTGACGCCGGTCCGCGATCTCAGCGAAGCCCAATGGAACGACGAATGGGCGATGCGCTACGGCTTCAATCGTCCGGACGATCCGCCGACCTATCTGTCCTCGCCCGACACGACGATCCGCAAGGTCGAAATCCCGGCCGCGTGGGATCTGAAGGAGCGGATGATGGGCGCCACGGACGGCATCCGTGAAACCACCTGGCCGGGCGTTTACAACCGCTCGCGTCTGCCGGGCCGCCACGACTATTTCGAGCTGCCGGATTGGAACGTCTACGTCCAGGGCGGCAAATCGATCACCTTCGATCTTCCCGACGAGCCGTGGAACCACATCGAATTCACAGGCGCCGCCTATGGCAAGATCACGGATATCGACACGAAGGGCGCCGAGACGCTGCTTGCCACGCGGCCCGAAGGGCAGGAACGGACCTATTACCAACTGCCCCAGCGGACCGGTGGCAAGCTGCGCTTCGACAATGTGGCGCAGGAAACGCCGATCCAGGAATTCGAGGTCTACAACGTCGTCCCCGGCAGCGAGCCGAAGGACGAGCAGAAGCTGTCCTACACGGTGAACAGCGGCGCCGACCCGGCCTACTATCCGGACGTCCGCGCGCTGCGGAAATTCATCCACGGCCGTTACGTGAAGGATGAGCGCTCAACCGTCGTGGCCCTGCCGGCAGGCGCGCCCAACAAAGAGCGCAAGTCGCCGCCGTCGCATGCCATGCCGATCGTGCACGTCCTCATCCCGGCGGATTTCCGCACCG
>DAIDUA010000032.1 GCA_027456965.1 Alphaproteobacteria bacterium
GGGCCCGCGCGGCCTCATCCATGCCGCGCGCCGTCACGATCAGGGTGGGCTTTGGAGGGTTGGCGGGGATGGGATGGTCGCGCTTCAGCGCGCCGCGCGTCACCTGAAGATAGAGCAATCCGTCGCGCACGCCGTTGCGGCGGACGATCTCCGCCATCACCAGCTTGAGCGCGCCACGGCGCATCGGCATCGCCATCTCGATCTCGCGGAGCGAACGTTCGAGGCGGTCGAGATGTTCCTCTTCGTAGAGCAGATGCCCGTTGTCGATGCGGCAGACTTCATAGACGGCATCACCGAGCTGCAGGCCGCGATCCTCGACATGCACGCCGGCGTCGCCATGGCGCAGATAGCGGCCGTTCACATAAGCGACGCGGCCGGCAGGCCGCCGTCCGTTCCAGTGGCCGGTCAAGCGTTAAAGCCTTCCCGGCCGCCGAGGCTCGATCCCACGCCCAGCGATTTCAGCTTCCGGTGCAGCGCCGAACGCTCCATGCCGATGAAGGCCGCGGTGCGCGAGATATTGCCGCCGAAGCGGTTTATCTGCGCCACGAGGTAGTCGCGTTCGAAAATCTCGCGCGCCTCGCGCAGCGGCAGCGAGATGACGAGATCGCTGCGCCCGCCGCCGCTCCACGGCGCATTTGTGCCCAGATCGGAGGGCAGCAGATCGGCCGAGATCGCCTGCGCCGGATCATCGGTCGCCAGGATCAGAAGCCGCTCCACGATGTTGCGGAGCTGGCGGACGTTGCCGGGCCAGTTATGCGCCTGCAGCACCGCCATGGCGTCGTCGCCGATCTCGCGCATCGGCAGGCCGGACGCCGCCGACAGCCGCTTCATGAAATGCGCGACCAGCATCGGGATGTCGTCGCGCCGCTCGGCCAGCGACGGCACGCGGACCGGCACGACGTTGAGCCGGTGATAGAGGTCTTCGCGGAAGCGTTCCGCCGCAATTTCGGGACGCAGATCGCGCGAGGTGGAGCTGATGACGCGCGCGTCGACCTGTACGCGGGCGGAACCGCCGACCCGCGAGAAGGTCTGATCGACCAGGACGCGCAGCACCTTGCCCTGGGTCTCCAGCGGCATGTCCGCGACCTCGTCGAGGAACAAGGTCCCGTTATGCGCCAGCTCCAGGAGGCCGATCTTGCGCGGCCCCTCGCCGCCTTCGACGCCGAACAGCTCGACCTCGATGCGATCCGGCTCCATCGTCGCGCAATTGACGGCGACGAAGGCGTTTGCGGCCCGGCGCGAACGCGCATGGACGAGGCGCGCCAGCAATTCCTTGCCAGCCCCCGGCGGTCCGGAGATGAACACGCGGCTGTTGGTCGGAGCGATCTTCTCGACGGCCTGGCGGATCTGCGACACCGGGGAGGATACGCCCACCAATTCAGTTTCGTCGCCGGCCTTAAGCTTGAGCTCCTGCACTTCCCGTTTCAGGCGCGCGGCTTCCAGCGCACGGCCGACGACGTGGATCAGTCGATCCGCCTTGAACGGCTTTTCGATGAAATCGTAGGCGCCCTTCTTGATCGAGGCGACGGCGGTTTCGATCGTGCCGTGGCCGGAGATCATCACGATCGGCAGGTCGGGCTGCTCGCGCTTCAGCGTGTCGAGCACCTGGATGCCGTCGAGCCGGCTGCCCTGCAGCCAGATGTCGAGCACGACGAGCTGCGGCCGTCTCAGCCGGACCGCGGCCAGCGCGCTGTCGCTGTCGGCCGCGACCCTCGTCTCATAGCCTTCGTCGCGGAGAATTCCGGCAATCAGGTCGCGAATGTCTTCCTCGGCGTCGACGACGAGGATTTCAGACGCGATTGACAATCCGTGCTTGCTCATCTGTCACACCTTTTTCACGCATATTTTTTTGCTTCAAAGGAAAAGCCAGCGTCACCTGAGCCCCCTTTGTTTCTTCCCCTGCATCTTCCAGTACGATTTCGCCGCCGTGGTCTTCCATGATCTTCCGCACGATCGCCAGACCGAGCCCCGTGCCTTTGACGCGCGTCGTCACATAGGGTTCGGTCAGGCGATGGCGATGCTCCGCCGGCAAGCCGATGCCGTTGTCGGAGACCTTGAAGGCGATCTGCAAGTCCGGCGTCTCGATCGCCACCGCGATGCGGCCCGGCGTGTCGTCGCCTGCGGCGTTGCGCGCCGCGATACCTTCGGTGGCGTTCTTGAGCACATTGGTGAGCGCCTGGCTGACCAGGCGGCCGTCGCACTCGAACCAGACGAGTTCCTTCGGAATGTGCGTCTCGAAGGTGATCTGCGGATTGGCGACGCGCTGCAGGAACACCGCCTGCTGCAGAAGTTCCTGGGCGCATTCCCGCCGCATGACCGGCGTCGGCATGCGCGCGAAGGATGAAAATTCGTCGACCATGCGGCCGATGTCGCCGACCTGGCGGATGATCGTGTCGGTGCACTGTTCGAAGATCTCGCGGTCGGCGCCGACCTCGCCGCCGTATTTGCGTTTTAGCCGTTCGGCGGAAAGCTGGATGGGGGTCAGCGGATTCTTGATTTCGTGGGCGATACGGCGCGCGACATCGGCCCAGGCGGCCGTGCGCTGCGCCGACACGAGGTCGGTGATGTCGTCGAACGTCGCGACATAGCCGCCGTCGTGGCGGCCCTGTTCGCTGGCGACCTGGACGCTCAAGGAGCGCGTGGTGCCGGCGCGCTTGACCGTAACCTCGCCGCCGGCCCGGGCGACAGGTTCCTGGATGGCGCGCCGTATCAGGGCCGCCAGTTCGGGTACGGCCTCGGCATAGTGCTGGCCCTCAAGTTCTTCCGGCTCGGCATTCAACAGGCGCGCGGCGGCGCGGTTGACGATGGTGATCTGCCCGTCGGGATCCAATCCGATTACGCCGGCGCTGACGCCGGCAAGCACGGTCTCGGTGAAGCGGCGGCGTTCGTCGATCTGGCGGTTGGCAGCAATCAACGCGCTGCGCTGGGCGTCGAGTTGTTGCGTCATGCGGTTGAAGGCCACGCCGAGAGTCCCGATCTCGTCGTCGCTGCGCTCGATGTCGACCTGCGCCTTGAGGTCGCCCTCCGAAACACGTTCGGCCGCACCGATCAGGCTGGAGACGGGTTTGACGAGGCGATTGGCCGCCCACAGGCCCAGCCATACCGCAGCCAGCAGGACAACGAGCGAAACAAGACCATACAGCGTCGCGAAAGCGAGCTGTACGCGCGAGAGGCTGCTTTCGAGCCGGTTGTACTCCTGTATCGTGCCTTTGGTGCGATAGTAGTAATTGAACACCGTGGGATCGACGACACGCACGACCTCCAGATAGGCGTCGTTGAGGGCCTGCAGCCTGATCAGCGCGCGAACCATGCCGGCTTCGGGAATGGCGTCGATAAAAATCGTGCCCTGGGCCGCCTGCTGGATTTCGCTCGGCGCAAACGGCTTGAGAGCCGCGGACCTCCTCTGTTTCGAGTTGTCGCGCAGCGGCGTCGTGCTGCCCAGAACATCGTTGTGGCTGTCGATGATATACGACGAATACAGGCCATGATCCTGCGTCAGTTCCTGAAGCTTGGTGAACATCAGGCCGAGGTGGACCTTTTTCTCCTTCAGATCGAAGATGCGCGGATCGTTCTGAAGCCCCGCCGCGATTTCGCCGGCGTCTATGATGATGCCGCGGGCACGCTCCAGCACATATTGGCGCGCCACGTTTTGTGCGCCGTCGAGCGCCGTCTTCACGCGCTGCGAAAACCACGCCTGGACGCCGAGATTGAGCGTCACCGCTGCGAAGATGGCGACCAGGATCGCCGGCACCACGGCGATGGCGCTGAACATCGCCACCAGGCGCACGTGCAGCTTCGCGCCCGCCCTGCCCGAACGCCGCTCACTCCATAGCCGCACCAGCCGCCAGGCGATGAGCGCGCCGAGCGACAGCCCCAACGTCAAATTGATGAGGATAAGGGCCGTCACCATGCCTTGCGTGGGCGCGTAAGGGACGAGGCCCATCAGGATGGCGTAGGTGAATATCCCGGACAGGACAGCCAGCAGCGCCACGCCAAGCGCCAGCAGCGACGGCCGCGATGCCGCGCGCAAAAGATCGAGCACGCCGTGTCCTTTGGACTTTCCGACTACCGTGGCTGTGGCCATTCCCAACCGTCGTTGACGGGTGAACTCGCTAACCCGCGAGTGTTGCTTCGTAATCTGGCAGTGTAGCGATCTGGCCACCTGTTGCAAGAATGCTGCGATGCAATCCGACAACACGGTTAAGGTGGGGCGTCAGTCCGACTTCAGCCCTCGAATTACTTCCAGGCCCAAATCACGGATTTTCTTGCGCAGCGTGTTGCGGTTGAGGCCGAGCAGATGGGCGGCGCGGATCTGATTGCCGCGGGTGGCGCCCAGACAGATCGACAATAAGGGGCGTTCGATTTCCTGGAGGATGCGGTCATAGAGGCCCGGCGGTGGTAAGCGCTCGCCATGTTCGGCGAAATACTTCGTCAAATGGCGCTCTACGGCGCCTCCAAGCGTCACCGGCTCGTCCCCGTCCTCGAAGCTGCTCGTCCTGGTCGGTTCCGTCAGCTCCGCGGCAATCGCCGTGGCGGGAATCGCGTCGCCGGAGTGCAGAACGGCCAAGCGGCGGATCAGATTTTCCAGTTCGCGCACATTGCCCGGCCAGCGATGGTGGCGCAGCAGGTCGAGTGCGTCGCCGTCCAAACGCTTGGCCGGCAGACCCTCCTCCTCCGCCTTGCGGAGAAAATGCCGCACCAGATCGGGGATGTCCTCGACGCGCTCGCGCAAGGGCGGCAGGCGCAGCGGCACGACATTGAGCCGGTAATAGAGGTCCTCGCGGAACATGCCCTGCTGGATGAGCTGGCGCAGGTCGCGGTTGGTCGCGGCGATGATGCGTACGTCGGTCTTGATCGGCGTCCGCCCGCCGACCGTCGTGTATTCGCCCTGCTGCAAGACGCGCAGCAACCGGGTTTGCGCCTCCAGCGGCATATCGCCGATCTCATCGAGGAACAGCGTGCCGCCCTCGGCCTGTTCGAAGCGGCCGACGCCGCGGTTGGTGGCGCCGGTGAAGGCGCCGCGTTCGTGACCGAACAATTCGCTTTCGACGAGTTCCTTGGGAATGGCCGCCATGTTCACGGCCACGAAGGTGCCGTGCCGGCGCTTGCCGTAATCGTGCAGCGCGCGGGCGACGAGTTCCTTGCCCGTGCCGCTTTCGCCCATGATCATCACGGTCAGGTCGGTCTGAGTCAGCCGTGCGATAACGCGATAGATTTCCTGCATCGCCGGGGAACGCCCGATCAGCGGCAGCCGATCCTCGCCGCCGCTGTCGTCCGACGGCGCGTCGCGCTTGCCCTGCGGACTGGCGAGCGCGCGCTGGACGACGGCGGTCAGTTCCTTCAGGTCGAACGGTTTCGGGAGATAATCGAAGGCGCCGCGCGCGGCCGCCGTGATCGCCGTGAGTATCGTGTTCTGCGCGCTCATGACGACGACGGGCAGATCCGGCCGCAACCGTTTGATGCGTGGAATGAGATCGAAGCCGTTTTCGTCCGGCAGGATCACGTCTGTGATGACGAGATTCCCGTCGCCGGCGGCTACCCAGCGCCACAACCCGGCCGCCGTGCCTGTCGTGCGCACGTCGTAGCCGGCGCGTCCCAAAGCCTGATTGAGAACCGTGCGGATCGCGGAGTCGTCGTCGGCGATGAGGATCATGCCATCAGGCATCGGCTTCTCCTTCACTGTCGTTTGCCGCTTTCGGCAACAAAATGCGGAAAACGGTGCGGTGCGAGACGGAATCACATTCGATGACGCCGCCGTGGTCGCCGATGATCTTGGCCACCAGTGCAAGGCCGAGGCCGGATCCGCCGCGTTTCGTGGTGACGAACGGATCGAAGATGTAGGGCATCAGGTCGGCGGGCACGCCCGCGCCGTTGTCGCGGACGGTGACCTCGAGCGGCAGGCTCAGCCGTTCTCCCGCCACCGCCGCGCCGAAGCGCACGCCGGGACGGTATCCCGTGGTCAGCGTGATCTCGCCGCCGGAGTCCGGCACCGCGTCGGCCGCGTTGCGCACCAGGTTCATGAACACCTGGATGAGCTGGTCGCGGTCGCCCAGCACGCGCGGCAAAGAAGGGTCGAAGGTCTCCACGAAATTGACGTGCCTGGCGAAACTTGTCTCCGCGACGCGGCGCACGCGGTCCAGCACTTCATGGATATTGACCGGCGCCCGCGGAAAAGCGCGCGTGTCGCCGAAAGATTCCATGCGATCGATCAGGGCGCGGATGCGGTCAGACTCGTCGCAGATGAGCCGCGTCAGATCGCGCTCGTTGGACGGAAGGTGTTCTTCGATCAGCTGCGCTGCGCCGCGAATCCCGGCGAGCGGATTTTTGATTTCGTGCGCCAGCACCGCCGCCATGCCGTGCATCGAGCGGACGGCGCCGCGGTGGAGCAGTTGCCGGTCGATACGCTGCGCCAGACCGCGCTCCTGCAGCATGATGATCACCGTGCCTTCGGGGTCCGGCATCGGCGTGACGATGAGATCGGTGATATGTTCGCCATGCCGCGGTGTCGACAGGTCGACGTCGCGTTCGCCCACCGACGCGCGCCGCTCCAGCGCCTGGCCGATCAGTTGAAACAGCGGACTTCCGAACGGGATCAGATCCGCGAGTTTCTGCTTTCGCAGCAGCGGCGCGCCCATGCCAAAGAACTGCTCCGCGGCGGGATTGACGAAAAGGATCTGCTGCTGCGGGCTGATCACGATCACGGGCATGGGAAGGGCCGCCGCGATCAGGCTTGTCGCCGGGCTTTCCAGGGGCAGTTTTGCGCTCGCGCTCACCGATGATCCATGCCTAATACTTAGGCATCATATTACACTGCCGATAATATGTGCAACTGCCCATGGGTCGTTTTTTTTAGGCCCGCGCGTGCTACCAAGAAAATCAATGATTCCGGAGAAAACATGGCCCGCATAGCCATCCTGATCGTCGCCGCCGGCAAGGGCGAACGCGTGGGCGGCAGCATCCCCAAGCAATATGCCCCCCTGCTCGGCCAGACGATGCTCCGCCGTTCGATAGAGGCTTTCAACGGCCTGGCGGATGCCGTCGTCCAGGTCATGATCGGCCCAGGCCAGGCCGAACTCTACCGCGGAGCAACACAAGGATGCGACGCGCGTCCGCCGGAAGTCGGCGGTGCGACGCGCCAGGAATCCGTGCGACGCGGGCTGGAGGCGCTGACGGCCGACGCGCCCGCCTTTGTGCTGATCCACGATGCCGCCCGTCCGCTGGTTTCGCGCAGGCTGATCGACGGCGTGATTGCGACGCTGGCGGCGGGTGCGGACGCGGCGGTGCCTCTGCTTCCCGTGGCCGACACGCTGCGCAAGCAGGAGAACGGCAAGTGGATCACCGTGCCGCGCGCCGGCCGGCTGCGCGCGCATACGCCGCAAGGCTTCCGCTTCGCGGCGATTTTGAAGGCGCATCGCGATCACGCGGCGCAGGATGTCACCGACGATATGGCGCTGGCGGAATTGGCAGGCTTGCAGATCGTCGCCGTGCCGGGCGAGGAAACCAACATGAAAGTGACAAATCCGGAGGATTTTGCGGTGGCCGAAGGTTTGCTGTCCGCGCGACTGGGCGAGACGCGCACCGGATCGGGTTTCGACGTCCATCGCTTTGCGCCGGGCGACCATGTCTGGCTGTGCGGCCTGAAAATCCCGCACGACCATGCGCTGGAAGGCCATTCCGACGCCGATGCCGGATTGCACGCCCTGACCGACGCCATCCTGGGCGCCATCGGCGAAGGCGATATCGGTCTGCATTTTCCGCCTACGGACGAACGCTGGCGTGGCGCGCCGTCTTGGAAGTTCCTCGACCATGCGGCGGACATGGTGCGCAGGAAAGGCGGTGCCATCGTCCACTGCGACGTGACCATCATCTGCGAGCGGCCGAAGGTGACGCCCCATCGCGAAGCCATGCGCGCCAAGATCGCCGAGATCCTGCACCTCGCCGTTTCGCGGGTCAGCGTCAAGGCGACAACCACCGAAGGGCTGGGCTTCACCGGACGGCGCGAGGGGCTTGCCGCGCAGGCCATCGCCACGGTGCGCCTGCCGTGAGCTGGAGCGCGCGCCTCGCGACCTTGTTCGGCCTCGGCCGCATGCCGCATGCGCCCGGCACGGCGGCGAGTCTGGTTGCGGCGGCTGTCGCCTGGCCGATCGCCGCGGCGGCCGGTTCCTGGGTACTGTTACCACTGGGGGTCGCGGTTGGGTTGGCGGCAGTTCCGATCGCCGATCGCTACGCGCGCGAATGCGGCCGGGATGATCCGTCCGATTGCGTGATCGACGAACTGGCCGGACAATGGCTGGCCTGCGCCTTCGCACCGTTGTCATTGTGGGGTTTTATGCTGGCATTCGTGGCTTTCCGCCTATTCGACATGACCAAGCTCTGGCCGGTCTCGGCGGCGGAGAGTCTGAAGGGTGGCGTCGGAATCGTGGCCGACGATATCGTGGCGGGGTTGCTGGCGGGCGTCGTGGTGATGCTGCTCTGGAGGTTCGGACTGGCGTGATGTTCTCCCCACTTCTTCTTTCGCTGGCGAAGACGGTGCTGGACGAAGCGCGGGCGAAAGACCTGCGCGTCGTCACGGCGGAAAGCTGTACGGGCGGATTGATCGCGGGCCTTCTCACGGAGATTCCCGGCTCGTCGGATGTACTGGAACGCGGCTTCGTCGTCTACTCTAATCGCGCCAAGCAGGACTTGCTGGGCGTGGCCGGCGAATTGATCGCCGATCATGGCGCGGTGTCCGAAGAAGTGGCACGGGCGATGGCGCAAGGCGCAGCGGCGCATTCCGACGCGCAACTGGCCGTCTCGGTCACCGGAATCGCCGGGCCAGGTGGCGGGACGGCTGCGAAGCCCGTCGGCTTGGTCCACGTCGCCGCTTGCCGCGATGGCAAGGTTCTGCACGAGGAATGCCGTTTTGGCGATCTCGGGCGGACGGAGATACGGACGAAAAGCGTGGAAGCGGCGCTGAACCTGCTACGCCGCCTTTTCTGATAGCGCCTTTGCCCGTGCTTCGAATGCGTCCGTCATTTTCAGCAGAACGTGTTCAAAGGCTTTTCCCGCAACGGCGCCCAGCAGCCGGTTCTTGAATTCGAAGGCGATGGAGAATTCCACCTTGCAGCCCTCGCCGTCAGGCGTGAAGCGCCAATGCGTCTCCAATTGGCGAAAGGGCCCTTCGGTCTGCGTCACATCAACCGCGCGCGCGGTCGGATCGAGCATCACGCGGCTGGTGTAGCGCTCGCGAAGCGCGCCGAAGCCGACAAGCATTTCGGCACGCTGCACCTCGCATGATTTCATGAGTTCCCGCGACAGCACGCGCAACCCGATACACCACGGCAGGAACTCGGGATACTTCTCCACGTTCGCCACGACCGCGTACATTAGGTCGGCAGCGTACGGAACGTTTCTGCTTTCAGAGTGCGTGATCACGCGCGCGTGCGCGCCGCCTTGAGCTGCGCGAAATCCGAATCGGCATGATAGGAGGAGCGCGTCAGCGGACTGGCGGAGACCATTTGAAAGCCCTTCGCGCGGGCCGTCGCCTCCAGCGCCTTGAATTCGTCGGGCGACCAGAAGCGGTCGAGCGGCGCATGTTTGCGCGTCGGCTGCAGGTATTGGCCGATGGTGAGGTAGTCGACGCCGGCGGCGCGCAAATCGTCCATCACCTGCATGATCTCTTCACGGCTTTCGCCCAGCCCCACCATCAGACCGGATTTGGTGAAGCCGTCCGGGACCAGTTCTTTGGCGCGCTCCAGCAGCCGCAGCGAGACAAAATAGCGCGCACCGGGGCGGACGTTGAGATAAAGTCGCGGCACGGTTTCGAGATTGTGGTTGAAGACGTCGGGCCGCGCTTCCATCACGATCTCGATCGAGCCGGGCTTGCGCAAGAAATCCGGCGTCAGCACTTCCACTGTCGTACCGGGGCTTTGTCGGCGGATAGCCTGAATGGTTTCGGCAAAATGTTTCGCTCCGCCGTCAGGCAGATCGTCGCGATCGACTGAAGTAACCACGACGTGCTTAAGGCCAAGCTTGGCCACCGCCTCGGCGACTCGATCCGGCTCTCCGCCATCAAGGGCGCCTGGCAGGCCCGTTTTCACATTGCAGAAGGCGCAGGCGCGCGTGCACGTGTCGCCCATGATCATCATGGTGGCGTGGCGGTGGGTCCAGCATTCGCCGATATTGGGACAGCCCGCCTCTTCGCAGACCGTGTGGAGCCCGTGCTCGCGCACGATGGTTTCCGTTTGGGAATACTCGCGCCCCATGGGCGCTTTGACGCGGATCCAGTCCGGCTTGCGCAAGACGGGGTTGTCGGGCCGGTTCGCCTTTTCCGGGTGGCGGAGGGCACGGCGATCCCTCTCCGCCTGGTCGATCACGGTGGTCATGGCCCTTACATATAGCTTGCTCTACCGGAAATCACCGGGTTCCGATAAGTTTGTGCCATAGAGCCAAGGGCGGGCCCTGCCCGCCGCCCAGGGGAGGAGCCATTGGCCGTTGCAACCGTCGCCGCCGCGTCCGGCGAAGATATCGTGCCGTTCGACATGATCCGCACCAGGAAGCCGGTCTTCCAGGCGCTGATCGATGCCCGGGCCCGTTATGGCGGCAGCAAGCCGGCCATCGTCGACGGCGACGAGCGCGTCGTGACGTACGACGACCTCGTGCGCGCTTCACTGGCGCTTGGTCATGCTCTGAAAAAGGGAACCGCCAAGGGCGAATGCGTCGGGATCATGCTGCCGACCAGTATCGGCGCGGTGGTTTCGTTCTTCGCGCTCTCCGCCTTCGGCCGCATCCCGACCATGCTGAACTTCACCAGCGGCGCGGCCGGGATCATGAGCGCGCTGCGCACCGCGCAGGTCAAACGCGTCATTACGGCCCATCGGTTCATCGAACTCGCAAAGCTCGAAGTGCTGGAAGCCGAACTCTCCATGGCCGCGGAGATCGTCTATCTGGAGGACGTGCGCGAGAAGCTGTCTGTGCTCGACAAGGCGGTTGCGGCGATCGGTCAATATGTGCCGGGCGCCGTCACGGCGCGCGCGGCGGCCGAAACGCCGGCCGTGATTCTGTTTACTTCTGGCACGGAAGGTGCGCCAAAGGGTGTCGCTCTGTCGCACACCAATCTTCTGGTCAATGTGGAGCAGGTCCGCGCGCACATTGCGCTGTACCCGACCGACATCCTGTTCAATCCCCTGCCCACGTTCCATTGCTTTGGGCTGACGGTCGGCGCGCTGATGCCGCTCTTCCTCGGGTTGAAGGCCGTGTTCCACCCGACGCCCCTGCAGCCGCATGAGATTGTTCGCCGCGTCAAGGAGACCGGCGCCACGATCCTGCTGTCGACGGACACCTTCATGTCGCAATACGCGCGCGCGGGCGAACAGGGCGACCTGAATTCGCTGCGCATCGCCGTGTGCGGCGCGGAGCGCGTGCGCGACGAAACGCGCCAGCTCCTGCGCAAGAAATACGCGATCGATCTGATCGAGGGCTACGGTGTGACCGAGACCGCGCCCGTCGCCGCCGCGAACCAGCCTGGCGCCAACCGCCCGGGGACGGTGGGCCGGCTGATGTCCGGCATGCAGGCGCGGCTCGAACCGGTTGAGTGTATCCCGCATGCCGGACGGCTGTTCCTGAAGGGGCCGAACGTCATGCTCGGCTACATCAAGGCGGAAAATCCCGGAGTCATCGTCCCGGTGGAAGGCGGTTGGCACGATACGGGCGATGTCGTCGCGATCGACGACGAAGGATTCATCTCCATCAAGGGCCGGCTGAAGCGGTTCGCGAAAGTCGGCGGCGAAACGGTTTCGCTCGCGGTGGTGGAAAACTGCGCTACCTCGCTATGGCCGGACTACAATCACGCGGCCATCGCGCTGCCGGACGGCCGCAAAGGCGAACAGATCGTCCTGGTCACCACAAATCCGGAAGCCCAACGCATCGACCTTGTGGGCTGGGCCCAGAACCACGGTGTGGCCGAGATCGCCGTGCCACGCAGGTTGATCCACGCGAAAGACATCCCCGTGCTTGGCACTGGGAAAACGGATTACGTGAGAGTCGAGAAAATCGTGATGGCCGAAAAGTCGGCTTCGGCGGCGTGACCATGGCGCGGGTTCGTCAAGCGATGCAGCCGCACGGCTTCCGGGGTCGGGTCTTCGGCCGGCTGATGGACCGTTTCAACGCATCGGCGCATAATTTCGCTTTCAAACGTCTCGACGTGCACAATTCGGATCGTGTGCTGGAGATCGGCTTCGGGACCGGGCGGCTGGCGCGCAAACTGGCAAAGGCGGCGCGCGACGGACTGGTTGGTGGCGTCGATCCTTCCGAATTGATGTTGGAAACGGCGGAGAAGCGCACACGGAGGTTCCGCAAGAAGGGACGCGTGGAGTTGAAGCTGGGAGACGCTTCCGCCCTGCCCTGGCCTGACGAAACCTTCGACAAGGCTGCAGCACTGCACAGTTTCCAGTTCTGGAGCGATCCGGCGCACGACCTTGCCGAAGTCCATCGCGTGCTAAAACCGGGCGGACTGCTGCTGCTGATCCTGCGTGCGCACAGGAAAGCGGGCCCGAAATGGCTGCCCAATCCGATCAGCCGCTCCGGGCAGGAAATCGCGGGCGTCCTACAACTGCTGACCGACAACGGCTTCGTCGGCACGCGCCTCGAAGGCAAGGTCGGTTCGTCGGCAGTGCTGACGGCGCGAAAAGCCGCCTGAGATCTATTTTGCCGCAAACAGCATTTCATGCCGGGCGCAGATCTTCGGCCAGAGCAACGCCGCTTCTGGGAGCTTCAGGCCAAAGACATCATCCAGCGCGGTGACGTATTCGTCTGCGTCGGCAAGGACGCGGTCCTTGTGGCCGTCCGGCGTCAGATGGCGCAGCATGCGGCCGCGCAGAACAGAGAGCCCCATCGCAGTGTGACGCTGGCATATGGCGTTTTGCACGAACACAGACTCCTGAGAAATCTGCAGCCAGTCGCACTTCCTGGCGAGCAGAGCCTCGTCCGCCTCGACCAGATTGAAATCGAAGGACGGCGCACCGGCCCCCGCGTGATTGTGCAGGCGCCACCATCCGCCATCCTGGCGCGAGAGCGCAAAGTCGAAGCCGCGCGAGACGAAGGCGCCGGGCGCAACGCGGATGGGATCGATCGGTCCGTCGCCGAATCCGACGTCCGCGAGATAAATCCCTTCCTCCAGTTCGACCTTCAGCACCAGATGATTGCCGATCGACGTGTCGCCGGACGCTTCGCGCATTACGGCGCCGGCGCTGCGCGTCACCTTGAAACCCAGTTGGCCGAGCGCCCAGCCGAACAAGCCGTTCATCTCGTAGCACCAGCCGCCACGCCGGTTCGTGACCATTTTATCGAAGATGGCCGCGAGTCCGGTGGTGACCGGCTGACCGAGTTGCACGTCAAGATTTTCGTAGGGAATGGCCAAGAGATGGGCGCGATGCAGGGCGGTCAGCGTCGCGAGGTCCGGGCGCGTCACACCACCGAAGCCAATGCGTTCGAGATAGGCGGCGACGTTCATTAGGCGCCCCTGAGCCAAGCTGCCGCGCCTGCTATCACAGGCAGCCAGCCAAATCCTAGGAGTGTATTCCGTTAACTGTTTCGTTTGCCGAATCAAAATATTTTCAAGTTCCCTATAGGGTGGTCTTGCATATTACGAAGTTCATGCTAGATATGAGTTCGTAATAGTTGGAGGGCGGAAGAAAGGCGCGTTTCAGTGGCAGACGAAACTCAATACACGCGCAAATTCCGTAAGGAACTCATGGCCGGGCTCTCATCGCTCGTCCTCCTGGCTGTGCTCGCTCGCGCGGGCCGGGAGATGTACGGATACGAAATCGCCAAAGCCGTGAAGGCCGAGGGCGAAGGCGGTCTGATCTTCAAACAGGGGGCAATCTACCCCGTCCTGCGCTCGCTCAATGTCCTGGGCCTGCTGGAGAGCCGGGTAGAGGCTTCCGCCTTCGGTCCGCCGCGGCGCTACTACAGCATCACCGACGAAGGGCGGCGCGCGCTCGCCGAATGGCAGTTTGCCTGGCGCGACATGCGCGAGTTCGTCGACGACGCGCTCAAGGCCGGCACCGGAGGGATGGCCCATGAATTCCAGCCAAGCGCCTGAGACAGTCCGCGCCTATCTCGACCAATTGCGCAGAGCTCTCAAGGGCGCCCCGCCAGGCCTGATCGCCGATGCGCTGGCGGACTGCGAAGAGCATCTGAACAACGAGATCGCACAGAACCCCGGTCAGGACGAAGCCAGCGTGCTGGCTTCCGTGGTGGAGACCTACGGCTCGCCACAAGAAATTGCGGAGGAGTATCGCGACATGGAAGCAACGATTTCCACGCCATTTCCCAAGCAGGACGAGCCAGCTCGGCGCCGTCACGGATTTTTCAACGTCATCTCCGATCCGCGCACCTACGGTGCGTTGCTCTATATGCTGCTGGCGCTGGTCACCGGCATCTTCTATTTCACATGGACGGTCGTCGGCATCTCCATTACGGCCGGATTTGCGATCCTTATTCTCGGCATTCCATTCGCCCTGCTCTTCGTCGGTTCGATCCGCCTGCTAAGCCATGTGGAGGGACGCATCGTCGAAGGCCTGCTGGGCGTGCGCATGCCGCGCCGCCTGCCCCCGACCACCGCACCGGACGAGTCCATCTTCACACGGATCAAGGAAGCGCTGGTCGACATGCGGACATGGACCTCGATGTTCTATCTGCTGCTGATGCTGCCGCTCGGCATCATCTATTTCGTGGTGGCGGTGGTCGGGCTTTCCGTGTCCATCGGGGTCGCTGGCGGCGCGATCTACGGGCTCATCACCAATCACAGCAACTTCCAGGTCGGCGACGTCCCCTGGCTCGACCACCTGCTCCACACGGCGCCGGGGCTATTCCTGGTGGCGCTGGTCGGGCTGCTGCTGTTCTTCGTCGTCCTGCACATCGCAAGGGCAGTCGGCTGGATGCACGGCCGCATTGCGGAAGGGCTTCTCGTCCGGCTTTGACAACCCCCGAAAAGTCCGGCCGAAGCAGGCGCGGTCCATGGGCCAAAAGGTCCGTGGACCGTGCTTTTCTGTGGTCTGGCAGTCGCCGCGGGAAATGTCAGAATCACAAATTAGTACAACCCTTTGTTCCGAGCTGGTGCAGGCAATTGTTAACACGACGGTAATGGTTGACGTCGCAGTATGGGCTCGGGCTATATGCCACGTCGCCGGCTCGCCAGCGGGCTGATCTAAGGGCTTGGTTTCGCGTATGACCGCGAAAATCGTAAGGCAGGAGCCAACGTGGACGGGCTAAGAGAACCGACGGCACAGTCACCTCTGTATGAATGGGGCCGCTCCGCGCGCTCCGCCCTGTCTACCACCGACGGCCGCTGGGCCTTGGTTTCGACGTCCCTGACCGCCGTGATCGCGGGTTCCATTGCCTGGCTGGCCATGGGCACGATGCCGCCCGCGAACTCCATCGGTTTTGATACCGCCAACCACCAATTGCTGCCCTATCGCCTGTTCCAGAATCTGATGCAGTCGAGCGGCGGCGCGCTGTACGCTGCACTCGGGAATTCCGGCAATGTCCACGTCAGGACGATGCCGTCCGCGACCAGCCAAGTCCCGCTAGACAATACCTTGGCGGCGGAGCAAGCGAGCGAAAATCAGAAGCCGAGCGTTGAGACCCATACGGTCACGCTGGACGACGGCGATACACTTGCCGGTGCGCTCGAAGATGCGGGCATTTCCGCAAGCGACGCAAACGCGGCGATCGCCGCGCTGGCAAAAGTCTACGATCCGCGCAGCCTACGCGCCGGGCAAGCGTTCGACCTGACCTACTCGACACAGCCGGATCAATCTGCCCAACCCTCAAATTTCACGGATACCTCGTCCGGCGACAATGGCAACCTAGCCGGCGCACAACCGGTGAACTCGCAATCGGTCGAGCGGCTGCTGTCGATTACCTTCTCGCCGACGATCGAGCACGACATCACTGTCACGCGTGCGGCGGACGGAACCTTCGCGGCGACCGACGCCGTGAAGCAGCTCACGGCGCATGTGCATCGCGCCGGCGCGACGATCGATTCCAGTCTCTATCTCTCCGCGATGCATGCCGGCATCCCCGCCGACGTCGTTGTCGAGATGATCAAGATGTTTTCCTACAAGGTAGATTTCCAGCGCGACATCCACCCCGGTGACTCGTTCCAGGTCTTCTACGACTACTACTACACGCCGCAGGGACAGCCCGTGAAAGTGGGCAATATCTCCTACGCGATGATGAAGCTGGGCGGCCGTGAGATTTCGCTCTACCGCTACCAGCCGAATCCGAATGAACCGGCGGATTATTTCGATGCCCACGGCCAGAGCGCCAAGGGCATGCTGATGAAGACGCCGGTGGATGGCGCCCGCATCACCTCGGGTTTCGGCATGCGCTTCCACCCGATCCTGGGCTACACGCGGATGCACAAGGGCGTCGATTTCGGCGTGCCGATCGGAACGCCGGTGATGGCCGCCGGCTCAGGCACCATCGCGTTCATGGGATGGGAAAACGGCTACGGGAAATTCGTCCTGCTGAATAACGGCAACGGCTATTCGACCGCCTATGGGCATCTGTCGCGCTTCGCGCCCGGCCTGCACAAGGGCTCGCATGTTCGTCAGGCCCAGGTGATCGCCTATAGCGGCATGACGGGTATGGCGACCGGCCCGCACCTCCATTACGAAATCCGCATCAACGGCGTGCAGGTTAATCCGCTGAAGGTGAAGATCGCGCAAGGGCGCAAACTTCAGGGTCGCGAATTGCAGAAGTTCCTCGCCGCCCGGATGCATATCGACGCCGAACTGGCCGCCACCAAGCTGGAAACCAAAGTCGCGGATATCTCCACGGACCTGCGCCAGGCCGCACGGTAAGCGTCACGGCCTTGTCGATTTAGCCATGAAGACGGCCCGCCGGCATTAAAGTGTCGTTGGCGAGGCCAGTTTTGTTTGGCCGAATCCCGCGAATCCCTGCAGTCTCTCCCGTCTGACGGCCCAACGAGCCGCTTATGGGGAGGAAAACATGTCCAACGCAACAACCGCGCCAGAGGCGAATCCGGCCGCGCTAGGATTGGTGGGTTTCGGCCTGACGACTGTCCTGCTGAGCCTGATCAACGCCGGCATATTGCCCGCCGCCGGCGAAAGCGTCGTGATTCCGCTGGCCATTGCCTATGGCGGGACCATCCAGATCATCGCCGGACTGCTGGAAGTCAGATCCAGAAACACCTTCGGAATGACTGCCTTCCTGAGCTACGGCGCGTTCTGGTGGTGGTTCGCATTGTTATTGATGCTCGGCCACAACGGCATTCTCGACCTCACGGGCGCAGGAACCACCATTGGCGTGGCCCTGCTGTTGTGGGGCGTCTTTACGTTCTACATGTGGGTGAGCACGTTCAAGCTTTCGCGAACGCTCTTCCTGATTTTTCTCACCCTGTGGATCACGTTTTTCCTGCTGGGCGCCGGCGCGCTTCTCGCCATGCCGCAGCTGTCGCAACTTGGCGGCTGGCTCGGCCTGTTGTGCGGCACCCTTGCGATGTACGGAAGTTTTGCCATCGTCACGAACGCGACGTTCGGGCGAACCGTTGTGCCGCTGGGTTGATCGCGATGGCTGCCGGAAAGAACGTCGCTGTCGCACTCGCGCTTCTCGCATTCGGCGGCGCGATCACCCCGGCAGCCGCTCGACTCGATCCAGCTCGGGACGGCAACTTCATCATCGGCCCCGACTATGCGCCAGCGCCCGAGATGGTTGTCCAGGCCGGCGTTCCCGTGGGCACGATCCACGAATTCACGATGGATTCGGCGGACAGCAAAATCTATCCCGGCATCGCACGAGCGTACAACGCGCTCACGGAGCGCCGCGACCCCTATGGCAACCGTCTGGCGGCGCCTTTCGCCGAGGAGTCGGTGGCGGCGCCCTATAAGCGCAAGGTTTGGGTGTATGTACCCGCCCAATATGTCCCGGGTACGCCGGCGCCCTTTATCGTCGTGCAGGACGGGCACAGTTATGTGAAGTGGCTACCGACAGTCCTCGACAACTTGATCGCGGCGCATCGCGTGCCGGTGATAGTCGCGGTGATGGTGGACCCAGGGGGCGGCGACGCCCAAGGCAGCGAACGTGGATTGGAGTACGACACGCTGTCAGGCCGCTACAGCGATTTCATCGAGAGCGAAGTCCTGCCGAAAATTGTCAAGAATTACGGCATCGTCTTCACCAGCGATCCCAACGGGCGTGCGGCTATGGGCGGAAGCTCCGGCGCCGCCGCGGCTTTCACAATGGCGTGGTATCATCCCGAGCGATACCATCGCGTGCTCTCCTACTCCGGTACGTTCGTAAACCAGCAGTCGCCAGAGAACCCGGCGACGCCGCGCGGCGCCTGGGAGTATCACGCCCACCTCATCGCCCAGAGCAAGCGCAAGCCGCTACGGATATGGCTGGAAGCGGGCAGCAAGGATCTGCACTACGACGATCCCGAATCCACCTATCACAACTGGCCGATGGCCAATAAACGGATGGCGGCCGTGCTGAAGGCGAAGGGCTATCAGTACCAGTTCGTCTTCGCTGTGGGCGCGCATCACGTCGACAACAGAGTCATCGAACAGACGCTGCCCGAAGCACTCCAATGGCTCTGGTGCGGCTACCCAACAAAATGAGCCTCAGGCGTCGCGGCCCGAATATCGCTAATGCAGCGCGCGGCTCGGAGCCTGCTCGATCTGGACATCGTCCGGCGAGGCCGAAAACTCCTGCCCGTTGACCGTGAGCCCGTTTTTCCCGGCACCGACTTTCACCTTGGCGCCATCGGTGATCGTTCCCTCCAACAGCAAATGCGCGAGCGGATCCTGCAGGCGACGCTGGATGACGCGCTTCAGAGGGCGCGCGCCGTAGACGGGATCGTAGCCGGCATTCGCCAACCATTCGCGCGCTTTGGCATCCAGCGCGATCTCGATTTTCCGGTCTGCAACCAGATTTTGGAGGCGCACGATCTGGATGTCGACGATCTTGTCCATGTCGGCGCGGCTGAGCCGATGAAAAACGATGATCTCATCCAGCCGGTTGAGAAATTCCGGACGGAAATGCGCCCGCACAGCTGCCATCGCCTGAGCGCGTGCGGCCCGGGTGTCGTCTCCCGCAAGATATTCTGTGCCCAGGTTGGAAGTCAGGATAATGACCGTGTTCTTGAAATCCACCGTGCGGCCCTGCCCGTCCGTCAGACGACCATCGTCCAGCACCTGCAGCAGCACGTTGAAAACGTCCGCGTGGGCCTTTTCTACCTCGTCGAACAGGATAACCTGGTAGGGTCGCCGGCGTACGGCTTCGGTGAGCACGCCGCCCTCCTCATAGCCGACATAACCCGGCGGCGCCCCGATCAACCGCGCAACCGCGTGCTTCTCCATGAATTCGCTCATGTCGATGCGCACCATCGCGTTGTCGTCGTCGAACAGATAGGACGCCAGCGCCTTGGTCAGCTCTGTCTTGCCGACGCCGGTCGGGCCCAGGAACAGGAAAGACCCGATGGGGCGGTTGGGATCCTGCAAGCCAGCGCGCGCGCGGCGTACGGCGTTGGAAATGGCCCGCACGGCCTCATTCTGGCCAACCACGCGGCTTTCCAGAGCTTGCTCCATCTTCAGGAGCTTTTCGCGCTCGCCTTCCAGCATCTTGTCGACGGGAATGCCGGTCCAGCGTGAGACGACGCCTGCAATATGCTCCGGCGTCACGGCTTCCTTCACCAAATCGGTATTCTGCTTTTCCTCGATCGCCTTCAGCTTACGTTCAAGATCGGGAATGACGCCGTAGGTCAGTTCACCGGCGCGCGCAAAATCGCCGCGGCGCTGGGCGATCTCGGCATCATGCAGCGCCTTGTCGAGTTTCTCCTTCAGACCCTGCACGTCCTGGACGGATTTCTTCTCTTCGTGCCACTTTGCGGCAAGCGCCGACGCATCCTGCTCAAGATCGGCAAGTTCCGCTTCGAGGGTCGCAAGGCGATCCTTCGACGCCTTGTCGGTCTCTTTCTTCAGCGCCTCGCGCTCGATCTTGAGCTGCACGACGCGCCGGTCGAGTTCGTCCAGTTCCTCGGGCTTGGAATCCACCTGCATGCGCAGGCGGCTGGCCGCCTCGTCCATCAGGTCGATGGCCTTGTCCGGCAGGAAACGGTCTGTGATGTAGCGGTTGGACAACGTGGCCGCCGCGACGATGGCAGAATCCGTGATGCGCACACCATGGTGAACTTCGTATTTCTCCTTCAAACCGCGCAGGATCGAGATCGTGTCTTCCACCGTCGGCTCGGATACAAACACGGGCTGGAACCGCCGCGCCAGCGCCGCGTCCTTCTCGATGTGTTTGCGGTATTCGTCGAGCGTCGTGGCACCTATGCAGTGTAATTCGCCGCGCGCCAAAGACGGCTTCAGCAAGTTGGACGCGTCCATCGCGCCCTCCCCTTTTCCGGCGCCGACCAGCGTATGCATCTCGTCGATAAAGAGGATGACCTTTCCTTCGGCCGCAGTGATCTCGCCAAGCACGGCCTTCAGCCGCTCTTCGAACTCACCGCGGTACTTTGCTCCGGCGATCAACGCACCCATGTCGAGCGACATCAGTCGCTTGTCGCGCAGGCTTTCCGGCACGTCGCCGTTGACGATGCGCAAGGCCAGACCTTCGGCGATCGCCGTCTTGCCGACACCCGGTTCGCCGATCAACACGGGATTGTTCTTGGTACGGCGGGACAGCACCTGGATGGTGCGACGGATTTCCTCGGCGCGGCCGATCACCGGATCCAGCTTGCCGTTGCGAGCAAGCTCGGTGAGATCGCGGGCATATTTCTTCAGGGCGTCGTAGGCGTTCTCGGCGGTAGCGCTGTCCGCCGTGCGACCTTTGCGCAAATCGGCAATGGCCTTGTTGAGATTTTGCGGCGTAACGCCAGCGTCCGTCAAAATTTTCGCGGACGCCGTGCCCGTTGTCATGGTCAGCGCCAGCAACAGATATTCGGCGGTGACGAAGCTGTCTCCCGCCTTCTTCGCGGCCTGCTCGGCCGTGTCGAACACGCGCGCAGTTTCAGGCGCGAGGTAGACCTGCCCCGAGCCGGAGCCTTCGATCGTCGGAAGCTTGGCCAAGGTGCGCGCGATGCCGTCCCGCACCTGCTCCGGCTTGCCACCGACTGCGGCGATCAGGCGCGCCGCCAAGCCTTCCTCATCGTCGATGAGGACCTTCAGCAAATGCTCCGGAGTAAAATACTGGTGGTTGGAGCGCAGCGCCAATCCTTGGGCGGACTGCATAAAGCCGCGGGCGCGTTCAGTGAATTTCTCAATATCCATCTCTGCCTCTCAAGCCCAGGTCCAGGCCCTTGGTTAGCAGCCTAGGACAAGTCTTATCGATTTAGGCTACGGCCCCGTTAAGGGCGCCGCGTCCATATCGACTATTTGGGAACTGAGAGGCAAAAGGACAAGGGGGGCGCAGAAACACCCAAATTTCCTTCCTTTTTGAGCAGAGAAGCCGAGGCTATTCCTGGCCGTCCCCCTCATTGCCGTCTTCGTCGCCGTCCGTTTCCTCATTCTGCCCTTCCGTTAATGAGAATGACGGTGCGCTGGTCGGTGCGCCTGGCGGTTGGACAAAGGGCTGATCGCCGGACCCGTTCGGCGGGCGATATTGGGCGTTGCCGTTATTTTGGCCGTTCTGCGCCTGATATTGCTGAGCCTGGGCCTGCGCGGCCGCCAAGATGCGATAATAGTGCTCGGCGTGCTGGAGGTAGTTCTCGGCCATGACCCGGTCGCCGGACGCGTTGGCGTCACGAGCGAGCTGCAGGTATTTCTCGTACACGTGCGAAGCCGAGCCGCGAATCTTGATCTCAGGGCCATTGGAATCATAGGTGCGGTTCGGGTTGTGCCCGTTGCCGCCACCGCCGCCGCCGCCACTACCGCTATGACCGTTATGACCGTTCTGCGGCCGACGGCCGCCTCTTCTCGAGCGTTTCACTGTTGCCCCTTTGGGTTCGGACGGCTGTATTCCGTCGCGCGGGTTACCATTTATCGCCGTCAACTGCGCGCGCGCGTGCCGCGTTGCATTGAAAGCATCCAGACTTTGTCTTTCGCTATGTCCAAGGCGTGACGCGTCCGACGCGTCGTCTCCGCCGCAACAACCACCATATCCATCGGTCGCTCGGCGGGGTGCCTTTCCCCGGTCCGGGAAACTAACGGTTCATCCTTGCTTTTCCAATACATTTTTCGCGCCAGCCCAAAGGTTCGCTACCGGCGCCCGGCGGTCAAAACACGCCGGATTCCCGCCAAATCGGCCGTTACCTCGGCTGTCTTAAGGCCGGCCTGGGCCAGGAGGATCGCCACATCATCGCTCTGTCCGGCCCCAACTTCGACCAAAGCCAGCCCCCCTGGGCACAACAGACGGGCTATCTGCGGCGCCAAGGCGCGATAGGCCGACAACCCGTCAAGTCCGCCGTCCAGAGCCTGGACCGGCTCGTAGCAAGTTACCTCCGGCTGCAGGCCCGGTATGTCCGACGTTCTGATATAGGGAGGATTCGACAGGATCACCTCGTAGGCCCCCCCGACCGCGTCGGCCCAATCTCCCCCGTGGACTTCGCATCGGCCGACAAGCCCGTGACGGACCACATTGTTGAGAGCAAAAGCACGTGCTTCTTCAGATTTCTCAACGCCCAAGCCGTGTGCATTTACAAATTCGTTGAGGAACGCGATGAGCAGGCATCCGGTCCCGGTGCCCAGATCGAGGACGTTCAGCGGGGCAACCCGGTCCGGGAAAGCGGCCAGCGCCGCTTCGATCACCGTCTCGGTCTCAGGACGGGGAATCAGGACCCCGGGACCGACTTCGAAATCCAGGCTCCAGAACTCCTTGTGGCCGGTGATGTACGCAAGAGGCTCCCGCGCGGCTCGGCGAGCGACGAAGGACTCAAAAAGGGCCTCGTCGCCGCCGCTATGCGCCCACAGCACCCGAGCGTCGAGGCGCGGATTGTCGATTCCCGCGGCGGCAAGGCGGCGCACCGCGCCGACGACCAGCGGATCACTCACGTCGCGTCCGCTTCCAGCTCGGCAAGCCTGCTTGCCTGGTCTTCGGTGACCAGCGCGTCGACGATATCTCCCAGCTCGTCGCCCGAAATGATCCTATCGAGCTTGTAAAGCGTCAGGTTGATTCGGTGATCGGTTACCCGGCCCTGCGGGAAATTATAGGTGCGGATGCGCTCCGAACGATCGCCCGAACCAACCATGCTCTTCCGATCGGCGGCACGGGCGCTGTCGACGCGGTGACGTTCCATCTCATAAAGCTTTGCCTTCAGCATCTTCATCGCCTGGGCCTTGTTCTTGTGCTGGGATTTTTCCGTCTGCTGGGCAATAGCGATTCCCGTCGGCAGGTGGGTGATACGCACTGCGCTTTCGGTCTTGTTGACATGCTGGCCGCCGGCGCCTTGCGCGCGATAGACGTCGATCCGCAAATCCTTGTCGTTGATGACGACATCGACATCCTCCGGCTCCGGCAAGACGGCAACGGTGGCGGCCGACGTGTGGATACGCCCGTTCGCTTCGGTGGCGGGCACGCGCTGCACACGATGCACGCCGCTCTCGAATTTCAGCTTGGCATAGACGCCGGTGCCAACGACGTCGAGGGTCGCATCCTTGATTCCCCCAAGGTCGCTTTCGCTCATGGACATCAGTTCGGTGCGCCAGCCCTGAAGCTGACAATACCGCTGATACATGCCCAGTAGGTCGGCCGCAAACAGCGCCGCTTCATCCCCGCCGGTGCCGGCCCGGATTTCAACGATGGCTGACGAGTCATCGGCGGCGTCCTTGGGAAGAAGCTTCAGTTTCAGTTCATGTTCGAGCGATTCAAGCCGCGATTTCAGGTCGACACGTTCCTGTTCGGCCAGCGCGCGCATTTCGGTTTCGATCGATGGGTCGTTCACAAGGGTATCCGCTTCGGCGAATTGTTTTTCCGCGGAGCGATAGGACTCCACCGCCGCGATCACAGGTGCGAGTTCGGCGTGTTCCTTCGACAGCTTCACATAGCCGGCCCCCGCCACGCCCGACGAGAGCTCCGCTTCGATCGCATGAAAGCGATCCAACAGACGTTCGAGTTTGGCCGTGGGAATCATGACTGCATCTCACCCACCCACGCCGGGGAGGCAAAAACGGGCGCATAATGCATCGCTACTGCGCGGCTTCGAGAGTCTTGCCGCGCGTCGCCTCTATCTCCGCAGCTTTCTTTTCGCAGAGATCAACGATGTGCTCCACGAGATCCTTGTTGTCGAGGCGATAGGCGATCTCGCCGTTCAGATAAATCTGGCCGTGGCCCTTGCCGGCGCCGCCCCCGGTGAAGCCCAGATCTGTTTCCCGCGCCTCGCCCGGCCCGTTCACCACGCAGCCGATGATCGAGAGCGACATCGGCGTGGTGATGTGCTTGAGGCGATCCTCCAGAAGCTTCACCGTCTCGATCACGTTGAATCCCTGGCGCGCGCAGGACGGGCAGGAAATGATGTTCACGCCGCGATGGCGCAGGTTCAGCGATTTCAGGATGTCGAAGCCGACACGGACTTCTTCCTCCGGCTCGGCGGAGAGCGAAACGCGAATGGTGTCGCCGATGCCGCTCCACAACAGCATGCCCATGCCAATCGAGGATTTTACCGTGCCGGAGATCATGCCGCCTGCTTCGGTGATGCCCAGATGGAGTGGGCAATCAATTACTTCGGCCAGCGCCTGATAGGCGGCCACGGCAAGGAACGGATCTGAGGCCTTCACCGAAATCTTGTATTCGCGAAAGTCGTTGTCATCGAGAATCTTGGCGTGGCTGAGAGCGCTCTCCACCATCGCTTCGGGGCACGGTTCGCCGTAGCGCTCAAGCAGATCCTTCTCGAGCGAGCCTGCGTTGACGCCGATTCGCATCGAGCAGTCGTGATCCTTCGCCGCCTTGACGACATCCCTCACGCGCTGCGCGCTGCCAATGTTGCCTGGATTGATGCGCAGACAGGCGGCACCCGCCTCCGCCGCTTCGATAGCGCGCTTGTAATGGAAGTGGATGTCGGCGACGACGGGAATTGGCGACGCCTTGCAGATCGCCTTCATCGCGGCCGTGGCGTCTTCGTCGGGGCACGAGACGCGCACGATGTCGGCACCAGCCTCCGCCACGCGACGAATCTGATCGATCGTGCCGCGAACGTCGGACGTAACCGTGTTGGTCATGGTCTGCACGCTGATCGGGGCATCGCCACCGACGGCCACGGGACCCACGTGAATCTGCCGGGATTTACGCCGGTAAATATCGCGATACGCTCGTATGCTCATGACAACCTTCCGCCGAACGCCTTAGCCAGGCCGGCCGTTATTGTAACGATCCATGACCGACTGTGGATCGAGAGAGAGAGCCTCGACAGTCTCACCACCCTTGCCGAGAAGCCCCATCGACATGCCGTCCAGATCAAGTTCGACCGCCCCGGCATCCGAGGTGGTTAACGTCAGACCGACAAGATTGGGCACGCGATAGGTGTCGCCGGGCTTCAGCGTGCGGTTGATATAGACCATACCATCCGGCCCCTCGACGAGAATCCGGGCCGCTTGCCGGGCGCGCAGGATGACCCGCGCGTTTTTGTTCTGCTCACCATAGACCTGGCCTTGCGGCAGAGGCGCGGCAGGTACACCGGAAGGCTGAAGTCCGGCGGCAGAGCCATTGTTGTCCGCAGGCGCTGGCGCCGCGGGTGCCGTTTGTTGGCCCGCCGTAGCTTGTGTTGCCGGCAACTGCGGCGCCAGCGTGCCGGTGAAGCCCGTTTGCGCCGGCGTTACCGGCGCCGGTTGAACAACAATGGGCTTGGGATGCGCGATGACCGGTTTGGGCGCCAATTGCTGCGGCGGCGGTGCGGTTATGGGCTCGTTGAGCATGCGATCCGCAGAGGTAGCAAGTTGATAGGCGCCGTAAAGAACGAGCACCAGCACTACGCCTGCAATAACCTTCCAGCCCTGCGGCAGCCGGCGGTGTTCGTCTTCATCAATGACGGTGACCGTCGGGGTGGTCTCGTCGGTGCGGCCTGCGATCTCGGCCTTGAACCGTTCGACGCATTGGACCGCGTCGAGCCCAAGATAGTCCGCATACGACCGCACGAAACCCACGGCGTAGGTACGGCCGGGCAAGGCCTCGATACGGTCTTCTTCCAACGCTTCCAGATGGTCCTTGCGAATCTTCAGAACCCGAGAGACCGTCGCAAGATCGTCGCCGCGCCGCAGCCGCGCCGCGTGGAGATCCTGGCCGACAGTCTCCAGCGGCGCATCGAGGTCGCCGGAAATTTCGCGCAGATGAATACGACGGCGGTTGAGCCCACCCTCTTCATCCAATGTCAGGCGCGTGACTTTTGTCATCGATTGCAAAAAACCTACACAAGCCGCGCAAAGCGCAGTGGATTCAATACATTATATCGCTTCCATTACTAACCGAAAATCGACAGGCAAACCACCGAAAACCGCTATTTTTTGGTTTCCGTCACGGCCCGGACGTATTTGTCCTCCTTGCCGGAGTTTGAGCCAGACGTCTACTTTGTGCCGTTGCCTGTTGCGAATCTTGGCCTAGCCGGCGCCGCTCCGTTTGATAAATCGCCGGCCGAAACCTGTTCCGTACCGGACGATGTTGTTTTTTCACCCGCATCGATCTCATCCCATGGAGGACCGACACGTCAGCGGTCCTGCTCAGGCGTCCAACTCGGGAGTAAACCAATCTTGATAAGCGGCCAGCGGCGGCATCTGGGATGTAGCAACAATCCAGCTAGTAACCAATGAACGTAACCTATCTTTCGGTCAATCCATAACCCATTGTAATTACTGCGGATTGCGCTTGCGATGCGTCTTTCCAACCGGCATCGAGGTTCTCGGCTTTCTCGTCACAGCCACCGGCCGACCACCCTATTTCAGCAAAACGCCGCGCTCGGCCGCAAAGGCGGCGAGCCTAGTGCGCAGGGAATGGTCAGTCCGTCCACACAATTTGTCGACGAAGACCGAGATTTCCCCGTAATTAAGACTGCGGATCATCATTTTTACAGGGCCGATTTGGCCCGGCGACATGGAAAGTGTCCGAAGGCCAAGCCCAATCAAGGCCATAGCGTCTAACGGCCGGCCGGCCATCTCGCCGCAAAGCGATACCTCGCCGCCACCTTCCGCCGCGCTCGTGATGATCTGCCGGATCAAGGTGAGCGCGGCCGGATTCAGAGTATCGTAGCGGCGCGCCACGCGCGGATTGGTCCGATCCACGGCGAATGCCAGCGACAGAAGATCATTCGACCCGATTGAAACGAAGTCCGCGCTACGCATGATCTGGGGCAGCATGAACGCCAAGGCTGGCACCTCCAGCATGGCTCCCACCAGAACTTGGCGCGGCTGCGGTTTGGCGAGAGTGCGCGCCCGCTCCATCTCTCGGTCTATAAGCGCGCGCGCGGCGTTGAATTCTGAGACATCACTGACCATCGGCAGAAGAATGCGCAACACCTTCCCGGCGGCGGCGGTAAGCAGCGCGCGCGCCTGATAACGAAGGAGCGCCGGACGGTCCAGCGCAATGCGGATCGCCCGCCAGCCAAGGGCTGGATTTTCTTCCCGCTCCCATCGCGCATAAGGCAGAACCTTGTCGCCACCGAGATCGAGGGTGCGAAACACGACGAGTTTGTCGCCGGCGGCATCCAGGACTTCCTTGTAGAAGGCGATCTGGTCCGCCAGACGGGGCATCGTCTCGCCAATCATAAACTGCAGCTCTGTGCGGAACAGGCCGATCCCATCGGCGCCGGATTCATGCAAATGGGGCATGTCGAGCAGCAGGCCGGCGTTCATCAGAAGCCTGATGTGCACGCCATCCTTGGTCACGGCGGGCATGTCGCGGACGCTGGCGAATTGCGCAACGCGATGGGCACGCAGCGTTCGTTTCGCTTCGAACGCGGCGACGATCTCTTCCGCGGGACGCAGATGCACCTCGCCGGCCTCGCCATCGACCACAATCGAATCGCCCGCTCGCGCGGCATCCGTGACACCTTCGGCGGACCCCACCAGCGGCAAGCCCATGGCGCGTGCGACGATGGCGACATGCGAGGTGAGAGCGCCTTCTTCCAGCACAAGCGCGAGCAGCCGATCGCGGCCGTAGTCAAGCAGTTCCGCAGGCCCCATGGCGCGTCCGACCAAGACGGCATCCTCGGGCAAATCCCGCACCGTACCGTGACCGTCGCCGGATAGATGGCGCAGCAGACGCCGCGCCAGATCGTCGAGATCATGGGCACGCTCGCGCAAGATAGCATCACCAAAGCGGCTCACGCGCAGGCGCATCTCGTCCTGCACGCGTTCGACGGCCGCCTCGGCCGTAAGGCCTGTACGCACGGCATCGCGCATGCGTTGGCGCCAGCCCTGGTCATGTGCGAACAAGCGATAGGCTTCGATGACCTCGCGGCTCTCGCCCGTCAAATCGAGTTCGCTGGAATCCAGCATATGGTCGACGGCATCGCGCAGGCTGCCAATGGCCTCCTCCAGGCGGACGAGTTCCTCCTGCGGATTGTCGGCGATCATGCGCTCGACCTTCACGCGGGGCTCGTGCAGAACGACGTGACCGACGGCGACGCCTTCCGACAGACCCTCGCCGCGGAATTTGCGTGGCCGGTCTGGACGCAGTTCCGGCTCGTCCAGTTCTGCGATGTTGAACAGGCCGCCCTGCGCCACGACTTCCGCCAGCACCATGGCGACGGTCTGCAGCGCCTCGACTTCTTCTTCGGCATACTGGCGCGCGGCGCGATTTTGTACCGTCAGCACGCCGAACACCTGCCCGCCGCGCACGATCGGAACGCCGAGGAACGCATGGTAGGGATCTTCCCCGGTCTCCGGGCGATACGAAAAGTGCGGGTCGCTTGGCGCATCGCTGAGATTGACCGCTTCTCCTGTCTCGGCGACGAGACCAACCAGGCCCTCGCCCTCCTTCATGCGCGTGCGGTGGACAGCGGCAGGATTCAAGCCTTCGGTGGCAAACAGTTCCAGCGTCTTGCCGGCGCGGCGCAGGTAGATCGAGCAGACCTCCGCCACCATGTTCGCGGCGATGACGGTAACGAGCTTGTCGAGGCGCGTCTGGGCGCTCGTTTGCTCGGCCATGATCTCGCGCAACCGGCGCAGGAGGACGCGCGGGCCGCCGGCGGCGACCGGCGGCATCAGGCGTCTCCTAGCATGCGGCGCGAGTCGGTCATGCTATGCCGCATCCAGTTCGTAGGCCGAGTGCAGCGCCCGAACCGCAAGTTCTACGTACTCCTCGGCAATCAGAACGCTTACCTTGATCTCGGATGTGGAGATCACCTGGATATTGATGCCCTTGTCCGAAAGCGTACGGAACATGGTCTGCGCCACGCCGGGATGAGCACGCATGCCGATGCCGATGATCGAGACCTTGGCCACATTCGCATCGGAAGTGATCTCCCGGTAGCCGATCGACGGACCAGCCTTCTCCAAGGCGTCGAGCGCGCGGGTCAGCTCGCTGCGCGCACAGGTGAAGGTCAGATCGGTTCGGCGGCCGTCCTCCGAGACGTTCTGAACGATCATGTCGACGTTGACCCCGGAATCGGCCAGCGGGCCGAAGATCGCTGCGGCAATGCCGGGGCGGTCCGGGATTTTCATCAGAGAAATCTTGGCTTCGTCGCGCGAATAGGCGATGCCGGTGACCGGTTTCTTTTCCACGATGTCTTCCTCGTCGCACAGAAGCGTGCCGCCCGCGTCCGGGGCGAAGCTCGACAGGACGCGCACAGGCACGCGGTAAAGCATAGCGATCTCGACCGAGCGCGTCTGGAGCACTTTGGCCCCCAGAGACGCCATCTCGAGCATTTCTTCAAAGGCGATTTTTTCCAGCCGCCGCGCCTTGGGTACGATGCGCGGATCGGTGGTGTAGACGCCATCGACGTCGGTGTAGATGTCGCAGCGGTCGGCTTTGATCGCCGCGGCTACCGCGACGGCGCTGGTGTCGGAGCCACCGCGACCAAGGGTGGATATGCGGTTGTCGGACGCGATACCCTGGAAGCCGGCGACCACCGCAACCTGCCCCTGGCCCAGCCGTTCGTTCAGCAACGTGGAATCGATGCCCTCAATCCGGGCCGAACCGTGCATGGCCGAGGTACGGATCGGAATTTGCCAGCCCATCCATGAGCGCGCCGAGACACCGATGGCACCCAAGGCCACCGCAAGCAATCCCGCCGTCACCTGCTCGCCCGAGGCAACGACCACGTCGTATTCGCGGGCGTCGTGAAGGGCCGAGAGTTCGCGCGTCCAGCCGACCAGCTTGTTGGTCTCCCCGGCCATGGCCGAAACGACCACCGCAACCTGATGGCCGCGCGACACTTCTTTGGCGACCAGTCCTGCGACATGGCGGATGCGATCCAGGTCGGCCACCGAGGTACCGCCGAATTTCATCGCAATCTTTGCCATAGGTCCTGCCCGTTTGCGCGTCTGCCTTTCGCGGGTCATACATAGACGGCACTTCGTTCCTGCTCAACGCCGAAAGAGGTTCATGACCGACGCACCCTCCATCGATCCGGCCGAGGTCGCGAAATTTTCCGCCATGGCGGCGGAATGGTGGGACCCAACCGGCAAATTCGCTCCCTTGCACAAGTTCAACCCGGTCCGGTTGGGCTTCATCCGGGACGTGGCCGGCACCCATTTCGGGCGCCAGGGCTTGAAACCATTCCAAGGACTGACGTTGCTCGACATTGGTTGTGGCGGCGGGCTGCTCAGCGAGCCGATGGCCCGGCTGGGCTTTCAGGTGCTTGGGGCCGACGCTTCGGAAAAGAATGTGAAGACCGCGGCCACCCATGCCGCCTCGGCCAATGTCGAGATCGACTACCGGGTGGCAACGGCCGAATCACTCGCCGACGAGAAACAAGCCTTCGACGTCGTCCTCAACATGGAGGTGATCGAGCATGTCGCAGACCTGCCCGGCTACCTGGGTGCCTGTGCCCGGCTGTTGAAACCCGGCGGCCTGATGTTCGTCGCAACCCTCAACAGGACGCTCAAATCCTTGGCATTGGCCAAGATCGGGGCGGAGTACGTCCTGCGCTGGCTGCCGCCGGGAACCCACGACTGGAGCCGCTTCGTCGAACCGCCAAAGCTTCGTGCGACGCTCGAAGAAGCGGGACTTAAGGTACTGAAGACACAAGGTGTTGCCTTCGACCCGCTGTCCTGGTCCTGGCATCTGTCGAATGATGTAGACGTCAATTACATGGTCGTGGCAGAACTCTAGTTCGCCGCTTCGTCGAGGTCCGGCGGCAAGGGCGCGACATCGACGCCTTCCTCGATCAACTCCTTGGCTTCCTTCAGCGTCGCCTCGCCATAGATGTGTCGTTCTTCAGTCTCGCCGTAATGGATCTTGCGTGCCTCCTCAGGAAAGCGTGGGCCGACATATTCCGCGTTCTCTTCGACGTATTTGCGCATGCCGGACACAAACTGACGCATTTTCTTCAGCTCATCTTTCGCAGAAACAGACTTCTTCGTGCCGGCGACGGCGGGCGCCATCATGGCCTTCTCGATCTTGCGGGACGCGCACATGGGGCATGTAAGCTTGCCGCCAGCCGCTTGCTCGTCGTAGGCGGTGCTGTCTCTAAACCAGCCCTCGAATTCGTGGCCGCTGCCGCATCTGAGATTATAGACGATCACGTGCCTGCACCTTCCGCCAAGGTCATTCTACAAGATGTGCGCGATAAAAGCATGGGCTCGCAACCGGTTCGATGCGAGAGATCATGGTACCTCGAATGGACGATCATGCCGCAGATTGGGCACGCGCGCCCGTGCCTCGTCCGATAGCGCCGGATCGATGTCGGCCACGATTACGCACGGATCGCTGCCAGCTTCGGCCAACACCTCGCCCCAAGGCGCGACGATCAACGAATGGCCATAGGTCTTGCGGCCATTGGCATGCGTGCCACCTTGCGCGGGCGCCACGACAAAGGCGCCATTCTCGATGGCTCGCGCCCGTAGCAGCACGTGCCAGTGCGCCTTGCCAGTGGTTTCGGTGAAAGCCGACGGAACGGTCAACAGAAATGCGCCGGATTGCGCCAGAGACCGATACAGATGCGGAAAGCGCATGTCGTAGCAAATGGTCAAACCAACTCTGCCCCACGGCAAGTCGGCCGTCACGGCGCGGTCGCCGCCGGCCACGGTGCTGGACTCGCGGTATTTCTCGCCCGACGGCAGATCGACATCGAACATGTGAATTTTGTCATAGCGCGCAGCGATACCGCCTTTCGGATCGAACAGCACCGAGCGGTTGGCGGTCTTGGTGTCACTCACCTTGATGGCCACGGAACCGATCAGCAGCCATATGCCCAACTCCGCAGCCAAGGCGCTGAATGCAGGCAGAGCAGGATCGGATTGCTCATCAAAGCTGCGTTCGAGTTTGGCGCCGCCGTCGGGCGCCATCAGCGTGGTGTTCTCGGGCGTGGCAATGAAACCGGCACCCTTGCCTTTTGCTTCGCGGATCAACGCCAAGGTAACGCGGATGTTCTCCGCGACATCGTCGGAAGATCGAAGCTGCACGCAGGCGGTGCGAAAACTGTTCATCCGGCCAGCAACGGATCGAGTTCGCCCGCCTGATCCAGCGCATAAAGGTCGTCGCAGCCGCCGATATGACGGTCGCCTATGAAAATCTGCGGGACGGTGTACCCGCCACTTGCCTTTTCCTGCATGTCCTTGCGCGCGTCGCTGTCCATGTAGACGTCGATCTCCTCGAAAGAGACGCCCTTTTTGGCCAATAGGGCTTTCGCACGCATGCAATAGGGGCAAATCGGCGTGGTGTAGATGCGGACTTTGGACATGGACAGACGCGACGAGTGTGACATTCTCTTATATAGGGTCCGACAGCGGCCGGACAACGCGGGCGAGCGCCAGGACGAATACCTTTTGCGCCCCAGCCCGTTTCAGGGCCTTGGCGCAGGCGTTGGCGGTTGCCCCGGTGGTAAGCACGTCGTCGACCAGGAGAATCCGCTTTCCGTCTACAACAGACTGACGCTTTTCCCTCATATCGAACGCCCCCCGGACGTTACGCTGGCGGGCGCTGGCCGACGGCATTTCGCCCTGACTGGGCGTCGCACGGGTCCGGCACAGCACCAGCGAGTCGACTGGCACGCCACCGCGCCGCGACAGGGCGCGGGCCAGCTCAGACGACTGGTTGTAGCGCCTGCGCCAGAGCCGGACGCGGTGCAGCGGCACCGGAACGATCAGATCGGACGCCGCGAGAAGATCGCGCCCTGCGCGTTCCAGCCACCGCCCAAAGGCCGGCACGAGGTCCAGGCGGTCGGCATGCTTGAGGGCAAGTATGGGACGGCGGCTGGCATCATCGTAGCGCAACACGGCGCGCGCCTTGTCGAAGGATGGCGGACGCGCATGGCAGCCGGCGCACAGCATCTCGCTGCCCGGGTCAAGCTCGAACGGCAGCCCGCAGGACGCGCAGACCGGTCCGTCCAGGAAATGCAGGGCCTGCCAGCAATCGGGGCACAAGGCACCGGGTTCGGAAATCTGCTCATGACAACCGATGCAAACCGGCGGATACAAAAAATCGAGGACATGACGTCCCGCCCGCCGCCAACCGTTCTCCATTGCCGCGATCATTTTGCTAGTGTAGCGCGATGACCAACGGACCGCCGCGTCTTTTCGATTCTCATGCACAGGCTTGCTACCGCGCCAGGGCCGCACGGATGGCGGGCGACCGCTTCCTGCTGCGTGAGGCGACGGAGGGTGTTGCAGCCCGCCTGGCCCCCGTGAACCGGAGGTTTGGCGCCGCACTTGCCGTAGATGGGCGCGCGGCAGAGCTGCTGCGAGATGCCGCGACGTCCTGGCGCAGCGGGCTATTCGACGGTAGCGAGCGACTGGACGCCGGCGACGGCGGTTACGATCTGGCGGTCAGCGTTCTGTCGCTGCATGGCGCGAACGATCTGCCGGGCGCACTGGTGCAGATTCGCAGGGCCCTGAATCCGGACGGTCTGTTCGTGGCCGCGCTGTTCGGCGGCGCGACGCTTTCCGAGCTGCGGGACTCGTTCGCCGCGGGCGAGATCGAGACACTGGGCGGTGTCAGTCCGCGCGTCGCGCCGTTCGCCGATGTGCGCGAGCTCGGCGCGCTGCTGCAGCGGGCGGGCTTTGCGCTGCCAGTGGCGGACGTGGAGCGCACGACAGTTCTGTATCGCGACTTCAACACGCTGGTGAACGATCTGCGCCTGCTGGGCGAGACGAACGCGCTCGCCCAGCGCCGCCGCACGCTGACGCGCGCCACGCTGCGCGCCGCGCTGGCACACTATGCTGCCAAATATGCGGAAGCCGACGGAAGACTGCGCGCGACCTTCGATATCGTCTATTTGACTGGCTGGGCGCCGCATGAAAGCCAGCAGAAGCCACTGAAACCCGGCAGCGCGAACGCCCGGCTCGCTGAAGCCTTGGGAACAATCGAATACAAGGCCGGCGACAAGGCGAAGCCGCGCTAATCCCTCAGGAAGGCGGCGACCTTGGGATCGGACATGAGCGCTTTGCGTTCGTCCTCGCTCGGCAAAGCCGGTTTGTCGCGCTCGACATTGACCATGCAGAGAAAGCCGAGTGGCGTATCGGCGTTGGCGCGGAACTGATGCCAGGTCCACGGCTCAATGGTGACGAGATCGTTGGTGTCGATTTTATGGACCTTGTCGCCAATCAAACATTCGCCGCGACCGCGCAGGATCAGAACCGCATGCATGTGCTCGTGGCGTTCCAGAGTCGAATAACCGCCAGCCGCGACTTCGAAATAGCGCAGCTCGCATTTGATGGCCGGATCGCGGAACAGCGTCTGGCGGGTAATCGCCTTGAACGGCGCGCTGCCTTCTTCCTTGTAGGCGAGCAAATCCGTGTCCTCCCAGCGGAAGGCATCGAAGCGGCGTATCGGGCTCTTCTTGTCCAAAGTCGTCACCGGGTCCGACAGGTCCGCACGGCGTCCACATAGCGCGCGGTTTCTGCGGTAATGCGCTCGCGCGTCGACAGCAAGCTACCGCCGATCAGCAGCATGACATCGGCGCCGAAGAAATCCAGCAGCTCGGGGATCCGCTCCAGCACCATGCCGCCGGCCGGAACCGGCACGCAGGGTTTGACGCCGGTCCGGTCCTGCAAAGCGAAGTCCGCCAGGCGCTTGCACTCCTGCGGCGTATAGCCGAAGCGGCCGCCGTAATTGGCAAACACGGTGGCGTCGGACCCGAGCAGGCGGAGGAACTTGCCCAGCAGGAACGATGGCATGATGCGCGATGCCCCTGCCATCGTCGGGTGCGTCATGAAGGCGAAGTCGGGGTTTTCCTTCACCATCGTCTGAAACGTATCCACACCGGCAATCAGCGGCGCAATCAGGACGCTGTCGAGCCCGCAGGAGCGCGCCAGCGCGATCTGCCGGCGCATGGAATCCAGATTGCCGCAAAGGCTCGGGAGGTAGCGCGTCGGAATGCCGGTGCGCGCGGCGGCGTTCGCAACCGCCTCGGCACAGGCGGGTACGCGTTCGGCGAACGGGCTGTAGCTTTGGTCCGCAAGACCGTGGTCGTCTTTCAGATAGTCGATGCCGCCGGCCGCGATCTGGCCGGCAAGCTTGGCAAGCGCGGCAGGTGTGGAGCCCTGCGGCTTGAGCGCCGAACAGGTCAGCGCGCGCGACGGCGCATTCACGCGGGCGCGCAGTCCGGCGAGACCGTGGCGCGGCCCGCCGAAAGCCTCGGTGAACTCTGCCGGAAACTTTGCATCCACCAGGACGGTGTCGTCCTGCATGGAGGTGTTGCCGAAGATCATGTTGAGCGTCTGGCCCGCCGCCATGCCGGTGGTGATCGACGCCAGACCGATGCGCACCTCGAACGTACCGTCGCCGATGTCCTTGATATCGTCGACCCGGCCCAGGGTTTCGCGGAGCACGAAGGGATCGTCGATGGGCTCGACCGGCATCTCCACGCTCTGCTCGACGGCAATGCCGGTGGCGCGGGCGGCGATGGACTTGGCGTCGCCGCGGACGCGATAAAGGACTTCAATTCTGCTGCTCATAAGGCCGACCATATGAGCGGCCCGGCGTCATTGCGCAAGCGATTTCAGAACGTGATGGCCGCGAACATGGCCTTTACCTGGGTGCCGATCGTCGACAAGGCGCTGACGATCACGATCGAGATCAGGCTGGCGACCAGCGCGTATTCGATGGCGGTGGCGCCGTGCCGGCTGCGCAGAAAAGCCGTCACAAGAGATCGCGCAGCATCGGGATGAGCGGGATGTCCGCAGGCGTCAGCGGATAGTTCGGCATGTCCTTCGGCCGGACCCATTTGATCTGCGGATGCTCCAGCGGACGGGGCGTGCCCTCCCACCGGCGGCAGACGTAGAGCGGCATGAGCAAATGAAAGTCCGCGTAGCTGTGCGACGCAAAGGTGAACGGCGCCAGACACGGTTCCTTCACCTCGATCCCCAGCTCCTCGCGAAGCTCCCGGATCAACGCCTCTTCCGGACGCTCGCCCGGCTCCAACTTCCCACCCGGAAATTCCCATAGTCCCGCCAGGTTCTTTCCCTCCGGCCGCTGTGCCAGAAGCACGCGCCCGTCGGGATCGATCAAGGCGCAGGCGACGACATGAACAACCTTCACCTGCGTCATAGAGGGTCCATTTTGCGGTGTGTGGGCTTAAGAGGCCTTTAAGAGATAGGACAGCGAACCGCGGCTGGGAATGGCGGATGACCGGTTCAGCCGTCACAATTCAAGACATTTCGGGCTGAAATCGCCATCAAGCCACCCTTTTAAACAGGCGAAAAGCGAGTGCCGCGTCGGCACCCGCTATCCATCATGATGTGTGGTGCGCGCGGAAAACCCGCTTTTTCGCTGGAAACTACGGCAAGCCCTAGGAATCCGCACGTCAGGCGGCAAACCAATGAGCACCTTTGCTTCCCATTACTCCGATCGGGTTTTACGCCGCCGGACCGTCGCAT
>DAIDUA010000033.1 GCA_027456965.1 Alphaproteobacteria bacterium
CAGGCGGCTCCGCCTTATCGCGTGGCGCCGGGCCTGTTCGACGCGTCGCGGCCCGACGATCTCGGATTGAAGACGGCGCCGGGTACACAGACCGTCACCATCTTCCGGCCGCGCGCCGGCACGTCGCATTATGCCAACGGCGTCGTGCTGATGCCGTTCCAGGGCAAGCTGTACGCGCAATGGCATGCCTCGGCGCGGGACGAGGACGCGCCCGACACCTTCGTTGCCTACAGCCGCAGCGCCGACGTCGAACATTGGTCCGCGCCGCAGACGCTCGTGCCCTCGGGCCGCGTCATGCACAGCAGCGGCGGCTGGTGGACCAACGGCAAGATTCTGGTGGCTTACGACAATGTCTGGCCGGGCGGCTTCGATCATCGCCAGGGTGCCTACGCGGAATACCGCACCAGCGCCGACGGCGTGCACTGGTCGACAGCGCGGCGCGTCATGGGCGCGGACGGCAAGCCGGTCGACGGCGTCATCGAACAGGATCTGCATGCCCTGCCGAACGGACGCATCATCACAGCGTTCCACAGGCAGCCGGGCCTGATCGTCACGCCATACTACACCGACGAACCGCTAGGCATGCACGGCTGGACGAAAGGCGTGATGCAAAACCTGCCGCACCAGGGCGCAATGAGCCGCGAACTGGAACCGAGCTGGTTCCGCCGCCGCGACGGCGCGGTGGTGATGGTGTTCCGCGATCAGGACTCCAGCTTCCGGCAATTGGCGGCGGTGAGCACGGATCGCGGCGCCACCTGGAGCACGCCAGTGGTGACCGACATGCCGGACTCGCGCGCCAAGCAGAGCGCCGGCAATCTGCCGGACGGCACGGCCTTCCTGGTCAACGAACCGTCGGGCAGCAAGCGGCGCGTGCCGCTGGCGGTGACGCTGAGCCGCGACGGCGTGTTGTTCGACAAAATGCACCTGCTGCGCGGTGGCACCGATCTGCAGACGCTGCGCTATCCCGGCAAATACAAGAACCCGGGCTACGACTATCCCAAAAGCGTGGTGTGGAAGGGCTGGCTCTATGTCGGTTATGCCACCAACAAGGAAGACGTGCAGCTGACGCGCGTGCCGGTGGAGAGACTGCGCGATTGAGCGGCGCGTCGGGACCGGATTCACCCGAAAGCGGTTGTTCGAGCATTGGCCGGGATGCACCATGAAGAGACATTCAACCGCGCCCCAATACAGGGGCGCACCGCCAGCGTGCGCGTCCGCAGCACGAGCCGGTTGGAGCACCTGCACATGCTCCTCGATACCACCGGTGACGGATTGAGTAAATTCCGAACCTTCCTACCCAATTTCCCAAATGGCAATTTTCGGAGGTCACAGCGCCGCTAGTTACGGCGCACGCTCGCAGTTCCGTCCGGTCGTGCCTCGCTGTCCGGAGCTTCGGTCTTTTTGCGGAGGTTTCAATGAACCAGATCGTTCCCAGCAGTCGCTCCCAAACACCCGAGAGTGCTCGAAACACCTTGGTTGAAGAAGAGGACCTCGTACCGACGCGTTCACAACCGTCAGCAGGACGGGCCCCAATGCGATCGGTGCTTCTTCGAGGGGCGGATGCCGAAGGCAGACTGCCCATACGTGACAAT
>DAIDUA010000034.1 GCA_027456965.1 Alphaproteobacteria bacterium
CCAGGAAGGCGACCGTGTTGGGCGTGATGGCCTGGTCGAGCGCCGCCGCGTCGCCGAAGGGCCCCACCTTGAAGCCGGGACCGAAGGGGCCGAAGCTCCGCCGCGAGCCGGGGTCCGTCGAGAAGCCGACGATGGCGAGCGTGCGGCCGTGGAAATTGTCGCCGCAGACCACGATCTCGGCGCGATCGGCGGGCACGCCTTTGACCTCGTAGCCCCATTTGCGCGAGACCTTCAGCGCCGTCTCCACCGCCTCGGCGCCGGAATTCATCGGCAGCACCTTGTGCGAATGCGTCAGCGCGCAAAGCTCCTCGTAGAACAGACCGATCTGGTCGTTGCGAAAGGCGCGCGAGGTGATGGTGAGCTTCGCCGCCTGCGCCTGCATCGCCGCAAGAATTCTGGGATGGCAATGGCCCTGATTGACCGCCGAATAGGACGACAGGCAATCGAGATAGCGCCGGCCCTCCACGGCCAAGACATAAACGCCCTCGCCGCGCGTCAGTACGACGTCGAGCGGCTTGTAGTTCGAGGCGCCGTACAGCTCTTCGAGCGCGATGAACTCGGCGGTCGAAGCCGGGTGCGGGTTTGGAGAAATCATGCGATCCATCCTTTCCTCCCCTATTGCGCGGCGCGCTGCCCCTGTGCGTCGGCGGCACGCGCCCGGTCCAGCCGCAAGGTCATGCAATAGGCGCCGCCGCCCGCCATGATGAAGGGCGCCAGATCGACGCCGGTGACGGTGTAGCCGCGCTCGCCGAGGATGGCGCGGAGGCCATCGCGCGGCCGGGCCATGACGATCTGCCTGCCCATGTTCACGGCATTGACGCAGAAGCCGGCGGCGTCCTCGTCGCCGGCCTCGATCAGCTTTTCCTTCGGCACCGTGTCGCGGATCGCGGCGAGCGCCTCCCTGGTGAAGGCCGGCGGGTAATAGACGATCTCGCCGCCCGACAGCGCCAGAAAGCAGGTGTCGAGATGATAGAAGCGCGGCGACGCCAGTTCGAGCGGCACCACCGGCACATCGAAGAAGTCCTCGGTGACGGCGATCGCTTCGCGCGCGGAGCGCTGGCCGTAGCCCGCCCAGAAATGCTGACGCGCGGCGTCCCAGATGCAGTCGCCGGCGCCTTCCTGGAAACAGCCCGCGGGATATTGCTCGACGACTTCAAGCAGGCCGCGCGCCTTGAAACGTTCGAGGGCTTCGAGGAACAGGCGCTCTTCACCCTGGCGCTCGGGATAGCGGAAGCGGGCGACCAGCGCGCGGCCGTCGAGCACCACGGCGGCGTTGGCCGGGAACACCATGTCGGGCAGACCGGGCGCGCCGGGCAGGCGGATCACTTCGGCGCCGGCCTTGACCAGCGCCTGCTCAAGCGCGGCGGAAGCAGCCTGCGCGGCGCGGAAATGGCCGACGCGGTCCTTCGACCAGGCGTCCGGGGTCATCCAGGGATTGATGACGTAGGAGACTTCGAAATGACCGGCGTCGATCACCAGCAGGGTCGGCTTGCAGGACATGCGTGCTCCTTGAATCGCGCCTCTTTCCGCCATGGTCGGCCGGTCCGGTGTTAACAAAAAGCCCACAGGATGCTGGAAAACGCCAGAAAATATGTCATTATGTCAGAGTAGCTTGACGATTTGATAGATGGACGACAAAGACCGCCAACTCATCACCCTGTTGCGCAAGGATGCGCGGCTGCCCGTCGCCACGCTGGCCAAGGCGCTGGGCGTGTCGCGCGGCACGGCGCAGAACCGCATCAACCGCCTGGTGGCGCAGGGCGCGATCCAGGGCTTCACCATCCGCCTGCGGCCGGAGGCGGAACCGCCGCGCGTCCGCGCCATCACCATGATCGCGGTGGAAGGCGAGCAGACAGATCGCGTCATCAAGCATCTGCGGGACTATCCCGAGATCGCCGCGGTGCACACCACCAACGGCCGCTGGGATCTGGTGCTGGAACTCAGCACCGACAATCTGGAAGCCTTCGACCAGGCACTGCGCCGCATCCGGCAGATCAAGGGCATCGCGGGCTCGGAAACCAGCCTGCTGTTGTCGAGCTATACGATGTAATGTCGTGCCGCACTGCCGGGGAATCGCATGAAAACCATCATTGAGCCGTTTCGGATCAAGACCGTCGAGCCCATTCGCATGACGACGCGCGAGGAACGCGAGCGGCTGCTGGAGGCGGCTGCGTACAATCTGTTTGCGCTGAAGTCGGACGACGTGCTGATCGATCTGCTGACCGATTCCGGCACCTCGGCGATGAGCGCGGCGCAGGTGGCGGCGCTGGTCAGCGGCGACGAATCCTATGCCGGCTCACCCTCCTTCTTCCGTTTCGAGGCTGCGGTGAAGAACCTGTTCCCCTTCAAGCATGTGCTGCCGACCCATCAGGGCCGCGCTGCCGAAGCGATCCTGTTCTCGGTGCTGGGCGGCAAAGGCAGGAACGTGCCGTCCAACACGCATTTCGACACCACCCGGGCCAACATCGAAGCGAGCGGCGCGGAGGCCTTCGACCTGGTGATCGCCGAGGGGCTGAACCCGCGCAGCGAACATCCCTTCAAGGGCAACATGGATGTGGCGCGGCTCGATGCGTTTCTCGCGAAGCACGGCGCGTCGGCGCCCTGCGTCATGCTGACGGTCACGAACAACGCCGGCGGCGGCCAGCCGGTGAGCCTGGAGAACATCCGCGCCACCGCCGCGACCGCCCACAGGCACGGCAAGCCCTTCATCATCGACGGCTGCCGCTTCGCGGAGAACGCCTACTTCATCAAGCTGCGCGAGCAAGGCCAGGGGGACCGCAAGGTGGAAGACATCGTGCGCGACATGTTCCGCGACGCCGACGGCATGACCATGTCGGCGAAGAAGGATGCTTTCGCCAATATCGGCGGCTGGCTGGCGCTGAACGACGATGTGCTGGCGCAGTCGGCGCGCGAACGCCTGATCCTGACCGAGGGCTTTCCGACCTACGGCGGCCTGGCGGGGCGCGATCTCGACGCCATCGCCCAAGGCCTGAAGGAAATCGTCGACGAGGACTACCTCGCCTATCGCCTGCGGACGTCGGCTTACATTGCGGAGCGGCTGGAGGCGTTGGGCGTTCCGACCGTCAAACCCTCAGGCGGGCACGCGATCTTCGTCGACGCACGGACCTTCCTGCCGCACATCCCGCCGCTCGAATATCCCGGGCACGCGCTAGCCGCGGCGCTGTATCTCGAAGGCGGCATCCGGTCCTGCGAGATCGGCACCGTGATGTTCGGGATGCAGAGCGACGGGCACGAACAGGCCGCGCCGATGGACCTGGTGCGCATGGCCATGCCGCGCCGCGTCTACACCCAGAGCCACGCCGACTACGTCGTCGAGGTGTTCGAAAACATCGCCGCGAAAAAAGATCGCCTGCGCGGGCTGAAGATCACCTGGCAGCCGCAGCGCATGCGCCATTTCTCGGCGAAGTTTGCGCCGCTCTGAGCAGGCCCGCGCGGTCATGGTGCGGGTAACCGCGCGGCGCCCCGGCCCGGCCGCCGCGGAACGCCGGGAAAACGGCGCCGGAACCAGAGGGCCCGCTTTGCCTCAGGTCTGGCGCGTTATCTTGCCTTCCGGCGACACGACAAGGCTGTAGTCCTTACCGGCCTTCATGGCCTTCACCACGACGTCGCGGCCATTCGGATGCATGTTTTTGACCGTGCGATAACCCGCCGCTTCGAGAGCATTCAGCGCGTTGACCTCGCGGTCGCCTATGGTCGCCGTGGGATCCTTCCACGCCGCCTTGCGCAGCATCGAATGCACGGTGTCGCGCGTCATCGCCATCGGCGTCGACTTGTGCAGCGCGACCTTTTCGATCCTGGGATGCGTCTGCATCCGGATTTTGTCGGCGGGCGTCCCGGCAAAAGCCGCCGTGCCGGCCAGAAGAAGAGCGGATGCGAGCCCCGTTGCCATATTCCGATTCATGGTGTCACTCCTTCGCTTGATGCCGGCACGGGTCCGCGTGCGCGCAGCTCTGCCGGACTGACGTCGAGATAGTCCCGGCGGATGAAACAGACCTGTCTCGCGCATGAATTAGCGGACAGCCGGCTCGCACGGGTCCTCGACCATGCCGCCCGCGGCGCTGCGCCTTACCCCCGTATCGGAAACCCCTGGCGGGCGAAGCAGGGCTCGAACCTGCGACCCGCCTACCGCGCCGCCTTCACAGCGCGTCGTCGAGGCTCGCCTATTGTCTGAACGGCGCGTCGCCGACGCTCGCGGCGGCATCCACAATCCGTCGATCTATCTTGGCAATCTCGGTGACGCCGGTCAGCGCCATCGCCACGATCATCTCCTTGCGGATGATCTCGATCATGCGCGCGACGCCGGCCTCTCCGCCTGCCGCCAAGGCGAAGGCCCATGCCCGTCCGAGCAGGACGCCACGCGCGCCCAGCGCCAGCATGCGCACGACGTCCAGCCCCGACCGCACGCCGCCGTCGGCCAGCACCGTCAGCCTGTCGCCGACCGCGTCGGCGATGCGCGGCAAGGCGCGGGCGGTCGACGACACGCCGTCCAGCTGACGCCCGCCATGGTTCGAGACGACAATTCCTTGTGCGCCGAGTTTCGCAGCCAGCAAGGCGTCTTGCGGATCCATGATCCCTTTGATGATCAGCGTTCCCTTCCAGGTCTCGCGGATCCAGCCGAGGTCGTCCCAGGTGATGGACGGATCGAAATTGGCGCCAAGCCAGCCGATGAAATCCTCGAGACCGCTTTTGCCCTTCAGGACCGCCGCGACATTGCCGAGCGTGTGCGGACGGCCGCAGACGCCGACGTCCCATGCCCAGCCGGGCCGCCCGACCGTCTGGCACATCCGGCGCAGCGCGCCCATGAATTTCGACGACGGGGTCAATCCCGAATGTGCATCGCGATAGCGGGCGCCCGGCACGGGCATGTCCACCGTGAACACCAGCGTGTCGCACCCTGCCTCGACGGCGTGCGCCAGGAGTTCGCGCATGAAACCGCGGTCGCGCAGCACATAGAGTTGGAACCAGAACGGCCGCTGCACAGCTTTGCGCACTTCTTCTATCGGGCAAGCGGACACCGTCGACAGGCAGAAGGGAATCCCGGCAGCTTCCGCTGCGCGCGCCGCCTGTACTTCACCACGCCGGGCATAAAGGCCGGAAAGGCCAACCGGACCCAGCGCGACCGGCAGATCCAGGCGCCGGCCAAACAATTCAGCCGACAAATCGATCGCCGAGACATCGCACAGCACCCGTTGGCGCAGCGCGATAGCCGCCAGATCGTCGACGTTGCGCGCCAGCGTGACTTCCGCATAGGCGCCGCCGTCGATGTAATCGAACAAGAAGCGCGGCAACCGGCGACGGGCATGCGTGCGGAGGTCCGAAATCGAGGCAGCGATCATGCCGTTGCGTCCGTTGTCCGCGCCATCGACCGCCACTGCGCGGCATAGCCGGAAAGGTCAAAAGGAAGAGGCTTGGTCCGCACCAGCGCCGCATGCGGCGGCAAATCCGGATCGATCAGCCGCAACGCGCCATAAGGTACGCTGTCGTGCGCATGGGACAGATAGATACTCTGTCGCGGCCGCAGGCTCGCCAGCGCCCGGGCGAATACGGGATCGTCAGCAAAGCGCCCTTCGATGACCAGACATTCGGTGGAGCCGATCAGCGCCAGCGAGGTATCGGCCATCAGCGCCAGATAAAGGCCGGCTGCGGCACGGCGCGCCGTTTGATCCGCGGGCCGGTTCAGCCAGCGGCCTTTGCGGTCCGGGAACGGACCGACGCCCTTTTGAAAGGCCGGCAGAGCCATTGCCCCCTGTTCGACCATGCGCCGGGCAAGATCGAGGAGAACGCTTTCGTTCGCTTTCGGATCGATGGGCGCGTCCGTGGCCTGTTCCAGAATCTCGGCCTCACGCCCGCCCATGAAGCGCGCCGACGGCACCGGATTTCCGTAGACATCCACGTTGACAAGGCAATCGCGGGCCTCGGGAAACGACGACAGATCGAACTTTGCGCCCGCGGCGGCCGAATGCATCGCAACGAACCATGTGCCGGTGGAAAGAACGGTGCAGTCGCGGCCGCGGGTTTCGCCATGTCCGCGCGCGGCCAGCAGCGCGGCGTTGCTGTCGTGCAGGCCGCACAGCACCACGCAGTTCTTCGGCAAACCGCAGCGCGTTTGCCATTCCTCGGTGACCGGGCCGAGGACATCGGCCGCACGGCGCAAGGGCGCGAAGCGCTTGGCCCATCCGCGCGCGACCGCCATGGGCGAGGGACAACCTTCTACCGGCATCCACAGATCGGTATGACACCCGAGGCTGGTGATCTCCGTTGCGGCGACACCGCACAACCGCCAAGCCCAAAACTGCGGCCAGGTGAGAATAACGCCGCGGCATGCTTTCTGCGGCGCGACCGCTTCCAGCCAATGCAATTGCGCGCCGAGATTGAGGCCTGCAGGCAACGCCGGAGAACCGGTGTGCGCAAAAGAGTCTCGTTGCGCCAGATAAGCGGCGCGCGTCTCCGCCGGCAACTCGGTTTCATAGTCCAGAGGTGCAAGCCGCAGAGCGTCACCGTCAACGATGCAAGCGGCCGCACCGTGGCCAACCGGAACGATGGCGGAGATATGTCCCTTCTCGGCGACTGCCCGAAGCGTTTGGGCAAGCCAGGCATCGATGCCCGCGACATCGAGACAGGGGTAGCCCTGGTCCGAGACGGCCCGCGCATTTGGACGCACGTGCCGGTCCTCGAGCCGCCCGTCAGCGGACCAAATCGTCAGCTTTGCCAGGGTTTTCCCGACATCCAGAACGGCGATGCGACCTTTTAGCACTTCCTGGCCTTTTTGCTTTTTGACCGATTTTGCTCGATATTGATCGAAATAGTCAAGACAACACGCCAAGCCAGAAGATCATGACAGCATCACGTACCGCGACGTCCTGGTTCGTCTCCGACATGGTCAAGATCACCACGGACATGTGGCTCAAAGGCTGGGACGAACGCAACGGCGGCAACATCTCGTTTCGCCTCCACGATCGGGATGTGGAGCCTTATCTGGCGGAATGGCGGGAGCCGCGCGTTCTTCCGCTCAGCGATCCGCTGCCGGATCTCGCCGGCCAGTATTTCCTGGTCACCGGCTCGGGAAAATATTTCCGCAATATCCAACTCGACCCGGAGGCCAATCTCGGCGTCATCCGCGTCCTGCCGGGCGGCAACGCCATCGAGGTCTCGTGGGGCTATAGCGACGGCGGCGTACCCACCTCCGAACTGTCGGCGCACCTGAAATCCCACCGCGAGCGCCGGCGCGCGGCTTGTGGAGACAGGGGGGCCATCGTCCATTGCCACGCCACCAATCTGATCGCGCTGTCTTATGTGCTGCAATTCAGCACCGAAAACGTCACCCGGGCCCTTTGGGAAGGAAGCACCGAATGCCTTGTCGTTTTTCCGGAAGGCATCGGCACGATGGAATGGATGGTGCCCGGTACGACGAGCATTGGCGACGCAACGGCGGAAAAGATGAAGAAGCATCCCCTGGTGCTCTGGCAATTCCACGGCGTATTCGGCAGCGGCCGAACGCTTGATGAGGCGTTCGGCCTGATCGACACGGCGGAAAAGTCCGCCGAAATACTGGTGAGACTCATCGCCATGGGCGACGCTCGGCACACGATTTCGACGCAGAACCTGCTCGCCCTAGCCAAGCACTTCAACGTGACGCCGCTCGCCTCGGCGATGGCGCTGGACGGCTGGCAGATGGCCGGTGTTTCGGCTCCGACGGTTCGCGGTCTGCGGCGCAGGGCCTAGCCGAATCCGCGCCACAGGCCTCACAATAACCCTACCGTAAGCCTAGGTTTTCGCAGCGCATTCGGGGCCCCGATTGGCCATGTGAAAAGAAGGTAAGCGAGCGTTCCGCAGTTGTTTTTGAATGATTTTGGCATATTATGATCGAATTGATGAAATTAAAGGTGCAACCCGGCGGGAGTCGGGCGCCAACGCTCGCAATAAGGCGCTTCAGGCAGACAAAGGCAGTTCCTATGGCATATGCAAATCCGTTCGATATTCCCCAATCCCGCTGGTCGGACAAAGCCGCTGCATCGCTCAGCCCCGAGCAACGGCTGCTATACCGGTCCAACCTGTTGGGAAGCGATCTGACGATCACCAATTTCGGTGGCGGCAACACCTCCGGCAAGATCGCGGCCAAGGACCCGCTGACCGGCGAGACGACGCGCGTCCTGTGGGTCAAGGGCTCCGGCGGCGATATCGGTTCCATGAAGCTCGACGGCTTCGCCACGCTCTATCTCGACAAACTGCTCCAGCTTGAAAAATTGTATCGTGGTGTCGAACACGAAGACGAAATGGTGGGTTACTTGCCCCACTGCACCTTCAACCTCAATCCACGCGCCGCCAGCATTGATACGCCGCTGCACGCCTTTCTTCCCTTTGCAGACGTCGATCACGTCCACCCCGATGCCGTGATCGCCCTGGCCGCGTCCTCAAGCGGCCGCAGCGCCACGGAGGAAATCTACGGCAAGGAAGTCGGCTGGCTCGAATGGAAGCGGCCGGGCTTCGAACTCGGATTGCGTCTGCGGGACCACGTTGCGAGATATCCCGGCCTGCGCGGCATCGTGCTGGAAAATCACGGCTTGATCTGCTGGGGCAACGATTCCAAAACCTGCTATCTGAACACGATCGACCTCATCGCCCGCGCGGCCCGTTATCTGAACGAGAAGATGGCCGGAAAAGACGCTTTCGGCGGTCAAACCGTCGTCCCGCTCGGCGCCGACGGGCGCGCCAAGGTTGCCGCCCAACTGATGCCGCGTCTGCGTGCGCCGATGAGCCAGAAGCAGCTCAAGGTCGGACATTTCAACGACGAGCCGACGACGCTGGAATTCGTCTGCTCGAAAGATTTCGAGCCGCTTGCGGCACTTGGCACGTCGTGTCCAGACCATTTTCTGCGCACGAAGATCGCGCCGCTGATGCTCGACCCGGCGAAGGTGCACGACGACGGCTATCTCGTCGAGGCGATCGACAACTACCGCAAAGCCTATGGCGCCTATTACAGCCGCATCGCGGGCCCAAACGATCCGAAGATGCGCGATCCCAATCCGGTCGTCGTGCTGCTGCCCGGTGTCGGCCGCTTCACCTTTGCCGCAGACAAGACGACGGCGCGGCTGGCGGGCGAATTTTACGGTAACGCCATCAACGTCATGCGCGGCGCCACGGCGATCGGGAAATATGTCGGGCTGCCGGAAAAGGAAGCCTTCGGCATCGAATACTGGCAACTCGAAGAAGCCAAATTGCAGCGCATGCCAAAGCCGAAACCGCTCGTGGGCCGGATCGTCCTGGTCACCGGGGCGGCCTGCGGCATCGGCCAGGCCGTCGCAGAACGGATGCTGCGCGACGGCGCCTGCGTCATGCTCACCGATCGCGATTCCGAGGCGCTTGAAAGCACGCGGGTAGCGCTGACAAAGAAGTTCAGCGCAGACGTGGTCCGGGCAATGGTTTGCGACGTTACCGACGAAACCCAGATCCAAGCGGCGTTCGACGGCGTCGCCCGGGAGTTCGGCGGGCTCGACATCGTCGTCGCTAATGCGGGACTTGCTTCCTCCGCCGCGATCGAAGAGACCTCGATCGATCTCTGGAACCGCAATTACGACGTTCTGGCCAAGGGCTATTTCCTGACGTCACGTGCGGCGTTTCCGCTGCTAAAGAAGAGCGGAGGCTCGCTGATCTTCATCGGCTCCAAGAATGCAATCGCCGCGACTCCGAACGCCTCGGCCTATGCCTCCGCCAAGGCGGCGGCGCTGCATCTGGCGCGCTGCCTGGCGCTGGAGGGCGCGCCCTTCGGCGTCCGTGTCAACGTGGTGAACCCCGACGCCGTTCTTCGCGGCTCGCGCATCTGGGACGGCAACTGGCGCGCTGAACGCGCCAAGGCTTACGGGGTGGACTCGGGAGCGGCGCTGGAAGAGCATTACCGGTCGCGCAGCCTTCTCAAGCGCGACGTTCTGCCAGAGGACATTGCCGATGCGGTTTACTTCTTTGCGAGCGACGCCTCGTCAAAGTCGACGGGCAACATCATGAATGTCGACGCCGGCAATGTGCAGGCGTTCACCCGTTAGAACGGACGCCAGCCGACATCGAGGATACGTGTGTCGGCCATGATAGGCCGCTCCGACATAACAACAGCGTCAGGAGAGGAATGCGATGGCGAAAGACCGGAGACCATTGGCGCAGGAGGCAATCGAGAGCCACAACGCGCGACATCTCGAGGCGATACGGGACGATTATGAATCGCTGGGCCGCACGCTCTCCCGCCGCAACATCGACATCGACGCCATCAAGGAACGAGTCGGCAAATTCTCGGTCGCCCTGCCCAGTTGGGGTGTAGGCGTCGGCGGCACGCGATTCGCCCGCTTTCCGATTCCCGGCGAACCGACCAACCTCGATGAAAAGCTCGTCGATTGCGCCGTGGTACAGCAACTGTGCCGCATCACGCCCCGCGTCTCCCTGCATTTTCCCTGGGACCGCACCGATGATCCCCAAGGCCTGCGTGAAGACGCGAGCGAACTGGGTCTGGGCTTCGACGCCGTCAACTCAAACACCTTCCAGGATCAACCCAATCAGCCGCTGAGCTACCGTCACGGCAGCCTTACCGCGACCAGCGGCGCGGTGCGCGACCAGGCGATCCGCCACAATATCGACTGCATCCGCATCGGGCAGAAACTCGGCTCCAAGGCGCTGACCTTGTGGATCGGCGATGGCACGAATTTCCCCGGCCAGCAGAGCCTACGAGATTCGCTCGAACGCTATCTGGAGAGCGCACGCGCAATTTACGCCGAGCTGCCGGCCGACTGGCTGCTGCTGATCGAGCATAAGCTCTATGAACCGGCCTTCTATTCGACCGTCATCTCGGATTGGGGCACGAGCGTTCTCGCCGCCAAGGAACTTGGACCGAAGGCGAAGTGTCTCGTCGATCTCGGGCACCACGCGCCCAACGTCAACATCGAGCAAATCGTGGCGCGCTTGAACCGCTTCGGGAAACTCGGCGGCTTCCATTTCAACGACAGCAAATACGGCGACGACGACCTCGATTCAGGCTCCATCAATCCGCACCAGCTCTTCCTCGTCTTCAATGAGCTGATGGAGGCGGAGCGCGCCAATCCCGACGGCTTCAATCCGGCTTACATGATTGACCAGTCGCACAACGTCACCGATCCCATCGAAAGCATGCTGTCGAGCGCCGAAGCGATTGCGGGCGCTTTCGCGCGCGCGCTAATCGTCGATCGCGGGGCCCTGGAGACCTATCGCGAACAGAACGACGTCATGCAGGCGTTCCAGGCGCTGCGCCGGGCCTACAACACGGACGTGTCGCCCATCCTGGCGATGGCGCGGATCGAGGCCGGAGGCGCAGCCGATCCCATCCTCATGTATCGCGAATCGGAATGGCGCCCGCGCAAGGCACAGGAGCGCAAGCGGCCGCAAGGAGGCGCCGGCATCGTGTGATACCGTGGCGCAAGGCGTGCACCTTGACATTTTTCCGGCAAAGAGAAGGCTCTTGTGCATATGAGGATGAAAATGCACGCGACTGAGCGGGACCGAGTCATTTTGAATCTTCTTGACGAGCGGGAGTTCGTGTCCTTCCGCGAGCTGTCACGTCGGCTGTCCGCCTCCCCTGCCACCCTGCGCCGGGACCTTGAACGGCTGCAACTGGACGGGAAGTTGGTCCGTGTGCGCGGCGGGGCTCAACCGAGCACCGAGACGGACCATCTGGGCGGTCTTCAACTGCAGGGCGTTCCCTTTCACGAAAACGTCAACCGCAACCGAGCGGCCAAGGAAGCGATCGGCAAGGCCGCCTCCGAGCTGTGTCGGCCGGGCGATGCCGTGATCATCGACGGCGGCAGCACGACCTTCCAGATGTGCCCTTATCTGGGGCCGTTGGGCCTGCAAGTGCTGACGAACTCGCTGCACATCGTAAGCGTACTTTTGGCGCAGCCCGGCACGCGCGTCTCGATCCCGGGAGGCGTGGTGTTCCGCGAACAGAACATCGTGCTGGATCCGTTCGACGATACGACAACCCAGAAGTTCCATGCATCGCGCATGTTTGTCGGCGCGGCGGCGGTGACGCGTCACGGATTGATGCAGAGCGATATCATCCTGGTGCAGGCGGAGCGGAAACTGCTGAGCCTAGCCGATGAATTGATTGTACTGGTCGACAGCAGCAAATTTCACGCCTCAGCAGCCCATCTGTTGTGCGAACTTTCCCACGTGCACGCCTTGATCACGGACGACGGGATCGACGACGACGCCGCCGGGATGCTGGAACGCGCCGGCATCAAACTCATCACCGTAGACGTCAGGCGCGCCGGCAGATAGAGGCAGCACGCTCACGGCAGTATCTTGCCGGGGTTCATGATGTTCCGCGGATCCAGCGCGGCTTTGACGGCGGCCATGACCGGCACCGCATCGGCCAGTTCTTCACGCAGCAGGTCGCGCTTTCCCATGCCGACCCCGTGTTCGCCCGTGCAGGTGCCATCCATCGAGATCGCGAGACGCGCCATGCGGTGGTGCAAGGCTTCCGCTTCCTCGACGTCTTGCGGCCGTTCCGGATCGACCAGTATGAAGGCATGGAAATTCCCATCGCCGACGTGGCCGGCAATCGTCGACCTCAGAGACGACCCATCCAGATATTCGCGCGCCTTGAGCAGGCAATCCGCCAGGCGCGAGACCGGAACGCAGACGTCGGTGATCAGCACCCGCCTGTTGGGAACAAGCGCCCTTGTCGCGTAGAGCGCGTTGTGCCGCGCCCGCCAGAGCGCCGAGCGTTCCTCAGGCGACGACGCGGACGCGGCGATGCGGCCGCGGTGCGCGGCGCAAATATCCTCGAAAAGCGCGAACTGTTCCTTGACCTGCGATTCCATGCCGTGGAATTCGAGAAAGAGCGTAGGCGCCTCCGGATACGCGGCCCTCTCGAAGCGGTTGATCGCCCCCATCATAGGAGCATCGAGGAATTCGATGCGGGCGACGTCCAGGCCGTATTGAATGGTCGCCATGGAGGCCTTCACGGCGTCTCCCACCTCGTCGAAGACGCACACGACCGCGATCGTGTGGTCCGGAACGGGGTATATCCGCAGCGTTACTTCGGTGATGATCCCGAGGGTGCCTTCCGAGCCGACCAGCAGCGCCGTCAAATCGTACCCGGCGGCGCTTTTCGGCGCGCTGCGAGCTGTACGAACAATACGCCCGTCGGCGAGCACAACCGTGCATCCCAACACATTGTCGCGCATCGTGCCGTAGCGCACGGCGTTGGTTCCGGACGCGCGGGTGGCGGCCATGCCGCCCAGCGTCGCATCGGCGCCCGGATCGATCGGAAAGAAGAGCCCCGTACTCCTGAGGCCGGTGTTCAACTGGATGCGCCGCACGCCGGCCTGTACCGTCACACGGAAATCCTCCGGCCGCATGCTCAAGATTTCGGTCATCTGCGAAAGATCGATGCAGACGCCGCCGTTGACCGCCAGCGCGTTGCCTTCAAGCGAGGTTCCGGCGCCCCACGGCACGATCGCACAGTCGGCCGCCGCGCACGCCGACACGATCTGGGCGACTTCGCCCGTATTGCGCGGAGTGGCGACCAAATCCGGCGCACAGGCCGCATGGTAACCTTCGTCGTGCGCGTGATGCTGGCGCACCGACAACCCATCGGTGACACGGTCACCGACGATGCCGGCCAAGGATGTTTTCAGCTCAGACAGTTCCGCCTTCGAAAGACTGTGCACCATGTCCTGGCCTGCAACGCCGCCTAACGACCCGCGCCCGCCGCCTCATTCCAAGGCCGCGAACGCGCAACCGATATCCCGCGCATATCATTCGGCCATTTGCCGGACACGGCGCAGTAGAAATGATAGAGATCGCCGCGGTGGGAGATCAAGGACGGCTTATGCGCATAGTCCTCGTCGATCGAGCCCGGCGGGCCGACATCGACCATGATTTCCGGCACTTTCGTGAAATGATAAGGATCGTCCCCCAGAGCCAAGAGATCACGCGCCCTGCCCTTGGAGGATAGGCCGTAATAATAGAGCGCCCACAATTTTCCGTAGCGCACCACAGCCGGGTCGCTCACGAACCGCGCATCCCACGAGCCTTCCGGTCCATTGCGCAATATCGGGTTCCCGGGATAGCGCGTCCAGGTCATCAGGTCCGTCGAGGTGGCCAGCCCAATCTGTTCGTGCCAATCCCGGGCGGCATCGTTCTTGGCATTATAGAAGAGATAATAAGTGTCGCCGTCTTTGAGGAGGTATGGCTTGTACAAGCCGCCGCGTTCCCATGCGGCCCCATCCTCAGGCGTAAGGATCGGGTCCGTGCGCTTCCAGTGATGGAAGTCGTCACTCCATGCCAGACCAATGACCGCCGGCCCCTGCTCGTAGCCTTCATTCGGATAGGCATGCCAGGCGCCCAGATATCGCCCGCCCACTTTCGTCAACGGCGCAGACGATTGCAGATCGTTGTCGCGCAAGATGCACATCAGCGCGATGTTGTAGCGTGTGATCACCGAGCTCGGATCGCGGGCCATGATCAACCCGACGCGGCGCCAATTGACCAGGTCGTCGGACTCCGCCAGACCGGTCTGATAGCCGATGCCGTCAAATCCGACATAGGTCATATAAAAACGGCCATCGGCCGAAAAGACGAACGGGCAATCGACGGAATGCCAGTCGAAGCTGTTCGGCACGTCCGATCGCTGGAGCACGAGCTTGTTGTATTTATAAGGCGTGCGGAACGGCGCCAGATCTTCCGGCAACGCCGCCTCGGCCGCCGCGCCGCGGGCGGGCGCAAAGGCATTCGCTGCGAATGCCGCGCCCGCCGCCAAAATGCCACGCCGTGTCGCGAACAAACCTTCGGGCATTGTTCTTCCTGCCAAAGCGCGCCCAAGAAAAATCCCGGCGACTCGCAGGATAAGCGAGCCGCCGAGCAAGGGAGAGGGACGCTAGAACTGCCAGCTACATCTTGTACCGCACGCCCACGATGATCTGGCGACCATCCTTCCAGTAGTTCGCGGGGGAATAAGTATAGCTGAAGTAGGTATGCTGCACCGTGTCGAGCAGGTTTACGCCCTGCAGGTACACAGAGAACTGATCGTCGACGTCGTAGTTGACCGAGCCATCCAGCCAACCGTAAGGCGCCTGCCGCTCAGGGATGTTGCCTCCTCCGAGACCGGTGTAGAGCGCCTGGAGGAAGTTGCTGCGCCAAGTGTAGGCCAAGCGCACAGAGACCGGCTTCAGGTCGTACATGCCTATGATCGTGAAGCTGTGGCGCGAGAGGTTAGGCAAGGTCGTCGTCGCCGTCAGCTTGCTGCCGATATAATAAGGCTGGGTGCTGTCCACATAGGTGTAGTTGGCTTGCAGCCCCAAGCCTTTCCAAATGCCCGGCAGGAAGTCGTAGAACTGCGAATAGCCGAGCTCGAAGCCCTTGATGGTGCCGCCGGTCGTGCTCGCCAGCTGTTCGCTGATCGTATAGACCGTGCCGTTGAAGGTCTCCTGAGAGGTCGTGCTGTAAGGGAAGTTGTGCACCGACTTGATGAATCCATCGATGAACACCGCACCGCCCTTAGCGAAGTAATCTTCGAGCGATATGTCATAGTTGGACGCATACATTGCCGGCAGGTTGATGTTGCCCTTATACCCGCTGAGGCTACCCGAAATAAGGACTGTGTCCGGGTTCATCGCGCTGAAGTCCGGCCGCGTCATCGTCCTGGACGCCGCGAAGCGAAGCTGCAGCTGATCATTGAAGTGGAACCGCAGGTTCATGCTCGGCAGGACGTCGGTATGGTCCGTATGATACGTGATCGGTGTTTGGGTCGAGCCGCTGCTCAACGTCCCCGTCGCCGAGCGATTGGTATTAACAACCCGCAGGCCGAAATTGCCGTCCAAGCTGCCCAGGTCCATCTTCGCCTCGGCATAGCCGTCCGTCAGACGTTCGGATATGCCGTACCGGTTCGTCAGCGCGAACTGAGGCGTCTGGGGGGCATTGAAGAGCACGCCTTCGTCGGCAAAATTGGCGCGCAGGATGTCGGGCTTGTATACCCAGAAATTCGTCGTCTGAACGATCGTGCCCGCGAAGTTACCCGTATCGATCAACTGGAAGTAATTCGGATAAGCCGAGGGGGTCTGGTTGGGCGCCGTCACGCTGTAGCCGCCGGTCTGGTTGTAGACCGCGTCGTGATCGGAGTAACGGAAACCGAAGTCGAACTCGTCGAACGGCCCCACCTTGTGCACCCACTGAGCGTCCATTTTCGCGGCCGTGTTCTGCGCCGAGTAGCGTTGTTGCGTGTAGGAAATGCTCCCGGAATTGTAGTTGCTCAAATTCGTCAGATCCGGCCCGGTGAACGTGACCGCCGGCACGGGGCCGGTAAGGTCATAGTTCATGGTTTCGCCACCCACTTCCATCAACCCGTAAGCGACGTTCAGCAGATAGCTAGAGTGTTGCCAGTTCACGCTGCCGGTGACGTTCAAATCACTGGTCGGATGCCACTTGGTGCCGACCGTGTAATCCTGATTGACCTCCGTGCTGTCGCGCGCGCCCATGACCGAGGTGAAGCCGTAATAGGCAAACGGCCCTATCGGACCGAAAGACCCCTTCGCCATGTAGTTTGTGCCAGGGAAGAGCGTATAGGTTCCAGGAACCACAAGGGTGTCGGCACCGAAACCGGCCGTGTAAGTTGGCTGATTCTGGTAGGTTGCCAAACGGGTGTAATTGGCCTCAGCGTAGAACTCAAGTCGGTCGCTCGGCCGCCATTGAAACGCGGCGTTGAGGCCCTCGCGCGGACGACTGGCACGGAAATCGCTCGTATAAACGCCGTTCGGCGTTACGATCGTCTGGCCAGGGATGGCAAGTGTGTTGTTAGAAGGGCTACCGGCGGAGGCGTAGTCTTCCCGCACCGCGCGGTCCTGATAGGAAATGTCGATCAGAGCGCCCATCTCGCCAATGCTGGTGCTCCAACGATCACTTAGCAGCACCGAACCGGAAGGACGGGCCGCGCCGACCAGATCGCCGTAGTTCATTGATGCGTTGGCAACCACCTCCGCTCCACTGAAGTCGAACGGCTTGAGCGTGCGGATATTGATCAGACCGCCCAGTCCGCCCTCGTCGAGATTGGCCGCCGACGATTTATAGACGTCGATGCCAGCGACCATTTCGGCGGGCATGTCCTCGACGTCATAGGTGCGAAAGCCGGATGCCGTGAGCACTTCGTGGCCGTTGACCGTCGTCTCCACCTGCTGCAAGCCGCGGATGGCGATGCCCGAGCCTTGGTTCTGGCCAGCGCCGCCCTCGCCGAAGTCGCGCTTGATCTGTATGCCGCTGATGCGCTGAAGGGCATCGGCAACGGTCGTGTCAGGCAGTTTGCCGATGTCCTCGGCGACGATCGAATCCACGATCTCGCCCGAATTCTCCTTAATCGCCAGTGCGGACTCTAAGCTCGCGCGCACGCCCGTCACGACCACGGTTTCCACCGCGTTCGAGCCCGTTTGACCGGCAGTCTGAGCGGCCGCCGGCATCGCTGTCGCCATCCCCGCGACCATGGCTACGCCAGTAAGCAATTGGAACTTCAACTTCATCGATACCTCCCTGCATACCGCACGATCAGCGGCGTTCATTATTATTCAGATTCAGTCATTATTTGTCATATTAATGGCGTGAACAATCACCTCTGACAAGCAAAAGATTTCACAATTTGGGAAAGCGTCTTATGTTTTTCGATCGTTGTGGCTTTTGGGTCGCGCCTCCGAACTGGCCCACAATTACGTCCAGATAGGAAGAAAGCAATGCGTTCCAGCCGACGTACAATATTGAATCTTATGAGTTTTGCAGGTCTCTCAAATGCATGGGCGCGCCCCCTTTGGGCGGCATCGCAAAAGGTAATTCCCACAGCGGCCTGCGCCATCGAGCCAGCTTTCCCGCGCGTCGAATGGCTTCAATCGCCTAACGGACTCGACACACAACTGCCGCGCTTTACCTGGACCTTGAGGCCGCGGACAGGGGAGGCGCGAAATCTAAGCCAAAGCGCCTATCGGCTGTTGGTAGCGTCGTCGCCTGCACTTTTGCGGCAAGGCCACGGCGATATCTGGGACAGCGGCATATGCGCCGGCGGGAAACTGCTTGCCAGCCCGGCGGCCACGCTATCGCTTGGCTCCCACAAAACATATTGGTGGACGGTCAGAGTCTGGGACGAGAAGAATAGGCCATCGCGCTGGGCCGCGCCCGAACGATTCGGGACCGGGCTCATGGATGCGAGCGATTGGCGCGCTCGATGGATTGCAGCAAAACCCGATCAGCCTGTGCCCGCCGGTCCGCCGAGCGCCATGGCCGTGCATGCCGCCGTGGAACCAGAGCCGATGCCGTTGTTCCGCCGGCAGTTCCGGCTCGCCAAGCAGATTCGGTTCGCGGTCGCCAGCATCTCCGGACTGGGGCAATACGAGTTGCTCGTCAACGCGCAGACCGTCGGGCACGGCGTTCTCAATCCCGGTTGGACCGACTATCGCAAGACCGTGCTGTACAACACTTTTGACGTTACGCGCCTCTTGCGCCGGGGAACCAACACCCTTGGCGTGATGCTAGGAAATGGCCTGTACAACGTTCAAAGATACCCTGGGCGCTACACGAAATTCGTCGGAACCTTCGGACAGCCAAAACTAATATTGCAGCTTAAAATCATTTTTATAGATGGCAGCGAAAAAACGATCATAAGTGATCAATCCTGGACGACGCGGCCCGGACCAATTCTGCTGTCTTCCGCCTATGGCGGCGAGGATTACGACGCGCGGAGCGAACCCCCAGCATGGGACACGAATGATCGCAATGAAGACTGGTTGCCTGCATGTGAGGTGCAGGGGCCCGGAGGAGCGCTGCGCGCGCAGGGCATACCACCGGTCACCGTGGCGCGTGTCTTTAAACCAATCGCCATCACCCAGCCGAAGCCAGGCGTCTTCGTCTACGACCTCGGCCGAAATTTCGCCGGCTGGCCGACAATCGTTGTCCGCGGGCCAGCCGGAAAGGCTGTGCGACTTCTTCCCGCCGAATTGCTGGACGAGAACGGCTTGGTGACGCAGCAGAGCGCCAACGCCCGTCCAGGCATGGACGTGGAATTCAATTACACGCTGAAAGGTCACGGCGACGAAGCCTGGCATCCGCGCTTCAGCTATTACGGATTCCGCTACGTACAGGTGGAGGGCGCCGCGCCCAAGAAACACGCCAAACCAGGTATGCCGGTCCTGCTGTCTTTGCATGGCGCCTTCCTTCACACCGCCCTGCCCCAGGTCGGCACGTTCGACAGCAGCGACAATCTGCTGACGCGCATCCATCGTCTCATCAAGAACGCCTTGCTGAACAATACGTTCAGTGTACTGACAGATTGCCCGCAGCGCGAAAAGCTTGGCTGGCTCGAACAAACCTATCTGAATGCCGACACCGTCTTCGACAACGAGGATGCCGTCACGATTTACGAGAAGATGCTGAACGACATGAAGGACAGCCAGCTGGCGGACGGGCTCGTTCCAGAGATCGCACCGGAATATGTGGCGTTCGATACGCCTTCACTTGCAGCATTTCGCGATTCACCGGAATGGGGTTCGGCGGTCGTCTTGAGCCCGTGGGCAGCCTATCGCCGTTACGGCAACAGCAGGATTCTACACGACGGCTATTCCGCCATGCGGCGTTACGCGGACTACCTTCAGCAGAAGGCTCATGGCGGTCTGCTCGATTACGGATTGGGCGACTGGTACGACATCGGACCGCAGCCTCCTGGCGAAGCGCAACTCACCAGCAAGATGTTGACCGCGACAGCCACCTATTACGGAATGCTGTGCACACTGGCGCGAATAGCCGCCCTGCTCGACAAGCCGGACGATGCCGACGACTATCGGCGGCGTGCCGCATCCGTCAAAGACGCATTCAACGCCAAGCTGTTCGACCCGCGGACCGGTCATTACGACCGTAACAGCCAAACCGCGAACGCCATGCCGTTGGTTCTGGGGTTGGTGCCTGATGGCCAGCGGCAGGCCGTTCTCAAAAATCTCGTTGCCGACATCCGGGCGCGGCAGAACCATGTCTCCGCCGGGGATATCGGGTTTCACTATGTTGTGCAGGCGCTGATGGAAGGCGGCCGCGGCGACGTCCTTTTCGACATGCTGTCTCGCACAGACTCGCCGAGCTATGCCTATCAGCTTGCAAAAGGCGCGACGGCGCTTACCGAAGCCTGGGACGCCAATCCAACGAAATCGCAGGACCATTTCATGCTCGGTCACGCCGAGACTTGGTTTTATGGCGGGCTGGGCGGCGTCCGCATCGACATGAGCGCACCGGAAGACCGCCGCATCCTGATCGCGCCACAGATCATCGCAGGCGTCGCCGCGACGTCCGTGCGCTATCGCTCGGTTCTCGGCGAGGTCGCGTGCGCATGGCGAAAACGCGATGGCTTTCTGAAATTGCACGTCGAAGTCCCGGCGGGCGCCTGTGGGCGCGTATTGTTGGCCGGGCTGCGGCCGGAGAAGGTACGCGAAGGTAGCAAAGAGCTGTCACGCGCCTACGGCGTTCTGAAGATCGAGACGGACGATGCGGGCACGATGATCACAATCGGCTCGGGAGGCTATGATTTCACCGCCCCCCTGAACTAAGTTTGTCAAACGCCAGGCCGATATTTCGACAATCCGGACACCGCGGCGTCTGGCAGCCTCAGGTCTCGATCCGTAACGCATAGGGAAGATCGTCGCGTTTCTCCGGCAGATGGACGGAGAGCCCAACCGAGGTTTGCGTCCACTGTAAGGGATCATGCGAACCCAGAAGACGCACCATCGTGACTGCAGACGGCAGATAGGGCGTTCCGTTGTACAGCGTTTTGATCAGGACCTGGCCGTCGGCCGGCCGCGCCAGACCGAGCGCATACAATGTCTTGCCTTTGGTCGTGAAGCGGATATCGGCGGCCGTATAGGCCGGATTCACGACTTCCTTTTTTTCCGCCGTACCCGAGTTCGTCGAACCTTCGCCATACAGCACCCACGGCCGCGTGCCGTGAATTGCCTCGCCGTTGACCGACAGCCATGTGCCAATCTGCTTGAGCACTTTCCGGATCTGTTCCGGTATGGTGCCATCGGAGCGCGGTCCGATATTCAGCAGCAAATTTCCGTTCTTGCTGACGACGTCGATCAGATCGACGAGGAGCGACGGAGCGGTGCGATATGCGTCATCCTTGACGTAACCCCAGGACTTGATGCTCACCGAGGTATCGCTTTGCCACGGCCTGAGGCGCAGCTCGTCCAGCCTGCCGCGCTCGACGTCGAGGACTGCTGTTCCCGGCGGGAATGCCTCCTCCTTGTAGGTGAGGACCGGTCCCTGGCCGCGCGCCGCGGCCCGATCGTAGAAATACGCAGCCATGCGTTCGAGGTACGGCGCTAACGCCGGTTGATTGATCCACCAGTCGAAATAGATGAAATCGGGATGATATTTGTCCACCAGTTCGGTGCTGCGCGCCAACCAGTCGTCAAGGTACGCTTTTGACGGCGGCAGCCACCGCTCGAGGTGGCTTGGATCAGGCTCGCCCGGATTGTGATCGGCAGGCAATGTCAGCGGCTCCGCCGGCCCATAGAGACCAGCGTAGCGCGGATCATCGACATCGGATTCGTAGGCTTTGCCGGGGTTGTACCACCACCAGTGTTCGGCGCGGTGCGACGAAACGCCAAAATTCAAGCCTCGGGCGCGTACCGCCTTTTCCAGTTCGCCGACAACGTCGCGCTTCGGCCCCATCTTGGCAGCGTCCCAGTCGGTGAATTGCGAATCGTACATCGGAAAACCGTCACAATGCTCCCCCACGGGCACGACGTAGCGCGCGCCGGCTGCCGCAAACAGATCGACCCAGGCCTCCGGATCGAATTTGTCGGCCGTGAACATCGGAATGAAATTCTTGTAACCGAACTTCGATTGCGGCCCGTACACCGCCCGGTGATATTCGTATTCCGGTGAACCTTCGACATACATGTTCCGCGAATACCATTCGTTGGCGAAGGCCGGCACGGAATAGACGCCCCAGTGAATGAAGATGCCGAACTTGGCGTCACGAAACCACGCCGGCTCGCGATAGGTCTCCAGTGACTTCCAATCGGCCTTGAACGGACCGCGCCTGATGGTTTGGTCGACGGCCGCGAGCTGGGCACGAAGTCGCCGCGCGTATCCCGCAGATTCACCGCCTGCCCGAGCGGCGGCCACGGCGAGCGTCGTCGCCAGGCCGGAGGTGAAAGTCCGGCGCGAAACATGCGGCAAACAGCGGCGATCAGTGCGCATTCGACTCCTCCAGAACGGCCACGCCCTGGGTGGCCAGATGGACGGTCCGGACGTCCCGACCGCCCCGGAGAATATCGTGCATCACCACGGGAAGCCGCACCACACGGTTGCCCGGGCCGTGATTGATCAGGATGAAGATCGCGTGCGACTTGCCGACTCGCCGCATCAGTTCCACGTCGGAGGGCAGCGGTGGAAACAGCGCGGCGACATGGGCGTCATGCAGTTCCTGGACGATGAAACGGCGCATCAGCGCGGGATCCAGCAATGCGCCGAGATAGGTGATCGAACCCTTTCCGTAAGAGTTCGTAATTGCCGCAGGTTCACCGCTGAGCCACGTGCGATTTTTTCCGTATTTCAGCAATATTTTCGCCGAAGGCGACTGCACGGACAGCGTCTCGCCCAAGATCGAAGCCGTTCCGCTGCCGATAGAACCCGACACGGCAAGCGGTTGGTCCAGCGCATAGAATTGTTCGACACGACCTCCGAGCACGCCCACCAGCGGGCCAGGCTGGCGCTGTATGTTGAGGCGGTTGAACTGGTCCTTCATGCCGCTGCGGGGACCAAGCACCAGATGACCGCCATGACGCACATAGTCAGCCAGATGTTGCGCCAGGTCGGCGGGAATCACATTGAGGCTCGGCGCGAATACCACCTTGTACCGGTCGAGCGGCGCGTAAGCATTCACGACATCGACAGAATGCGTCAGATCGTCGAGCGGTCGATAATAATCGAGCAGAACCGCGAGCTGGTCGTAAAGCTTGTTGTGAGGCTGGAAGTCGATCGCCCAACGGCTGTCATATGTCGTGATGATGGCGATATCGGATTGCGGCGTCGTGCCGGCGATCGCCGCCGATGCGGTCTCAAATTCGCGACCGATCTGGGCGACCTCGGAATAAAGCGGCAAGGGTTCCCCGTCCGGCCCGACAAGGGCGCCGTGATACTGCTCTTGCCCATTGAGTGCACTGCGCCATTGCCAATAGAGAACCGCATCGGCGCCGTGGCCCACGGATTCCCATGCCATCGCGCGCACTTCGCCTTTGTACAGCGCGTTATTGACCGGCGCCCAATTGACGAAGCCAGGCTGGGTCTCCATGACCCAAAAGTCCTGCCGTTTCCACCCTCGCACATAGTCGCTGACCGCTCCGTGCCGGTAGAAATCGAGATGACCTTCGCCCACATAGGGGTCCCAGGCTGCGATATCGAGAGGACGCGTAATCGCGTAATGGTCCCAATTGTCGCTCAAGCCCAGCCCGCCGATGTTCGTGGTGATGAACTGCCGCGGATTGACATAGGGGCGCATGGCATCGATCTGGTTCTGCTGATAACTCACCCAAGTTGCAGTTACGAAGCGCTTGTGATCGAGCATCCATCCGGGATTACCGGACTTGTCATTGAGCGGAATCTGATTCCATGCGGTATAGGTCTGGCTCCAATAGGTCGTCGTCCACGCCGTATTTAGCGCGTCGAGCGTCTTGTAACGCTGCTGCAACCAGTCCTGAAACATCTTGCGCGTATCGGGGTCGAAGGATTCGTCACTGTATTCGTTGTCGATTTGCCAACCGATGACGTCCGGATCATGCCCAAACCGTTGTGCCAGCCTGGAAGCGATGTCACGGCAGAACTTGCGGTAAAGCGAACTGGAATAGGAAAATTGCCGACGGTTCCCGTGTTCGGCGCGACGGCCGTCGCCGTCAACACGCAAAACCTGCGGATATTTGCTTGTCAGCCAGGCCGGTGGAGCGTCGGTGGGCGTACCGATGACGACAAAGATATGGTGCTTCTGCGCCAGCCGGATGGCGCGCGCCAACCAATCAAAATCGTACTTACCTTCGGCGGGTTCCAAACTACTCCAGGCGAATTCACCGACGCGCACAACGTTCACGCCCGCTGCCTGCATCAAGGCGAGGTCTTTGTCCCAGCGCTGCTCCGGCCATTGCTCAGGATACCATGCCGCGCCCATCCAGAGACGGCCTAACGCCGTGGCCGTCGCGGGCGTGGCCCGCGCCGTATCGGCGGACATGAACCAACCGCCCAATAGACATGTGACACCGAGGCAGACGGCCCGCAGACGACGGTTCCGAAGCATGGGATGGATCATCTCCGTGAAACGACCGATTGGAACGTTTTCAAACCTGCCGCGCCTTCCGACGTGCGCCGGTTCGCAGCGATAGCAATTCGTGGCGTATCCTCGCAAGTGCCTGTTTCATTTATTGCATCAAATGATCACAATATGGAATACCCTGAGTGCGGCCGCGGAGTGTCCATGTCCAAGAACGAAGCCTCCCAAGACTTACAGTCATCGCGGTGGAAGATAGACCGTCGATTTCTTCTACGCCTGATGGCCGCCAGCGGACTGACGCCGGCACTGGCACGGAAAGCCGAAGCCCGGGCGCCCGCGGGCGCATCCACGCTTGAAGGCAAAACGGCGCTTGCGTGGGATTTTCGTAACCCGCCGCCAGACGCGCATCCCGGTGCATATTGGTATTGGCTCGGTGGAAACGTAACTCCCGAAGGGATTACGGCCGATCTTGAAGCCATGCACGCCGCCGGCATTTCAAGGCCAATGCTCTTCACGATTGGAAAGAGCGGCAAAGACACGCTCGTAAGCCCGCCCGCAACAACGCTGTCGCCTTACTGGTGGAAACTGTTCGAGCATGCGGTTGCGGAAGCAGATCGTCTTGGAATCGTTCTGGCGATGAATTGTTGTGACGGCTGGGGCACCGCAGCCGGCCCATGGATCACGCCCGAACTGTCGATGCAACACGTCGTCTGGAGCGAGCAAACGATCGAAGGCGGTAGCCGCTATCAAGGCCCGCCGCAGCAGCCTACGAGCCTTTACGACTACTATCGCGATATCGCCATCATTGCATTCCCGTTTCCGGAGAACTGGAGCGAAACCAGTCTTACTCGGAAAGCGACGATCACGAGCAATCTTCCGCTTCTGGTGAGCGACGCAAACAAGGTCACCGACCCGGCAAATACAGACGAGATCGTCAATACGGAAGAGCCTGGATGGTTCACCTATGCATTCGAGAAACCGTTCACGCTTCGCTCCATCACGGTGCATACACCGCCAGCGCCTGGCTATGCGCCGGGCGTCTATCGCGCGGCCAACAGCCTCGACGTCGAGGCCAGCGATGACGGCGAGACCTTCCGCCGGATCGGTAGCCTCGAATATCCGAAACACGGTTGGCAGACCGACTTGACGACGCTGACGCACGCCTTGCCACAAACCACGGCGCGCTATTTTCGCCTCGTTCACCATACGATTCCGCCACAGCCTTATGAAGAGGAATACGATTTCGGGCAGGACACCCGCTTGCGCTTCTTCAGCATTGTCCTATCCAGCGAACCGCGCATTCATCAATGGCAGGGCAAAACCGGCGAGCAATGGGCCATCAGCCGGCGAACGACTTCTAAGGACGTACCCGACAGCGCTTGCGTGCAGCTCAACGACGTTGTCGATCTGACGTCCCGCTTTTCGGCTGACGGGACGCTGACTTGGGCGGCACCGGAAGGCCGCTGGCGCATCCTCCGCATCGGTTACACAACCACCGGCAAGATGAACTCCGCGGCCGGCGACGCGGAGGGGCTCGAATGCGATCGTTTCAATTCCGAAGCCGCCACGCTGCTGTTCGACAATTGGTTCGGACAAGCCTTGAAGCGTGTGGGACCCCGATACGCCGGGAAAGTCCTGCACGCATTTCATGTCGACAGTTGGGAAGCCGGCACGCAGAACTGGTCTCCAAGCTTCCGCGACAATTTCCGGATGCTAAAGGGCTACCATCTGTTACCTTATATAGCATTGATGACCGGCGTTCCCATGGTGAGCGCGGACGTCAGCGAGCGCGTGCTGCTAGACGTGCGGCATGCGATCAACACCCTCATGCAGCAAAACTTCTTCAAGACGATGGCGACTCTGGCGCATGAGCACGGCTGTGTTTTCAGCGCAGAGCCCGCGAACCCGACCTTCCCGGCCGACGGCATGGAGCATGCCCGATACGTTGACTTGCCGATGGGGGAATTCTGGCTGCATACCCCGCGCAACGATAAGCCAACCGATATCAAGGATGCCGTGAACGGCTCTCGTCTCTATGGCAAGAAGTGCGCTGGTGCCGAGTCGTTTACCGAAGGTCTGATGGACTGGAGAGAAAATCCGTTCATCTTCAAGGCGCTCGGCGATCACAACTATTGCGAAGGCATCAACAGACTGATGCTTCACGTCTACGCGCAACAGCCGTGGACCAACCGTGCGCCGGGCATCACGCTGAACGGGATCGGCACCTTCTTCAGCCGCACCCAGACATGGTGGAAACCGGGAAAAGCTTGGTTCGATTACCTCAAGCGCTGCCACGCGATGCTGCAATCGGGGCGGGCGGTCAGCGATCTCTGTTATTTTACCGGCGAGAACATTCCGGCACGGTCGCTGTTGCCACGCCAGCTCAGCATCCCCCTGCCGGACGGCTACGCTTATGATTCCATCAATCGCGACGCGATCCTGCATCTGTCGCGCGTCAAGGACGGCATGATCGTGCTCGACAGCGGGGCGCGCTACCGCGTGCTGATCCTGCCAGATGACCGGCTCCTAACGCCAGAGATCGCCGAAAAGCTGCGCGAGTTTGCGAACGGCGGTGTAACCATCGTCGGACCGCGCCCCGAACGCTCTCCAAGTTTCGTCGAATGGCCGACGGCCGACCGCGCCGTGCAGACCGTCGCGCAGGAACTGTGGGGTGACTTGGACGGCGTGCAGCGCATAGAACGTCGTGTAGGCGCCGGCCGCGTCGTCTGGGGCAAGCCACTTCCGGATGTTCTTGCCGAACTTAGCCTTGTTCCGGATATCGACATCAGACTGGAAACGGGCGCAGCCCTGCCAGCCGGACATGTCGAATGGACGCACCGCCACAGCGACGAATGGGACCTCTATTTCCTCAGCAACCAGACCAACGGTCCGTTGCGCATCGACGCGGCCTTCAGGGTCCACGGACGCGTGCCCGAACTCTGGCATCCGGATACCGGCAATGTCGAAACGCTCGCTTTCTGGCAAGAACGGGACGGACGTACCAATGTGCCGTTGACACTCGACCCCGCAGGATCCGTCTTCGTCCTGTTTGCGCGACCGTCGGAAAATACAGAATTCGTGACAGCGATCACGGGTTCGAATCCTGCGGCTGTACTCCTCCGTCAGGAAAATGGGCGTATTGAGGCGTTGCTGGAAGAGCCTGGCACATGGACTTTGCGCAGCAGCTCCGGGCGCGCTCTACCGTTGACGCTTCGAGAACAGCCGGAAACATTCATCGTCGAAGGCCCCTGGGCATTGCGCTTCAGCGAGCGCCTCCCCCAGCCGATTACGCTTCGTCTTCAGACCCTCGAATCCTGGACCACGCAAACGAACCCGGACGTCAAATATTATTCAGGGACCGCCAGCTATAGCGTGAGGTTCACCCTGCCGAACCTACGGCCCGATCACCGCCTGTATCTGGAACTCGGCGAGGTACATGATTTGGCGCATGTCCGCCTGAACGGCCACGACCTCGGCGTGCTCTGGAAACCACCCTTCACGATCGACGTCACACGTGCCGCGAAGGCAGGGCGCAATACGATGGAAATCGCCATCACCAACACTTGGCGCAACCGGTTGATCGGTGATTACGGCAAGCCGCAGGACGAGCGCACGACATTTGTCGTTCCCATGCTGCGCAAGGGCCAATCATGGCTTCCCGGCGGACCCGGTACCGAACTCTCTCCGGCGGGCCTTTTGGGGCCCGTGCGAATCCGCAGCATGGCAATCGTGCGGCTCGGCTGAAAAGCGCGCCGCGGCGGTCGGCTATCTGTACTTGACCGAAGCAACGCGTCCGCGTTGACGCGCCACTTTCGTCCGCGACGAAGCAACCAAGCGCTTCGATTTTCTTTTTTTGGATGCCGGACGGCCGCCCGTCCAGCCGAGATTCATGCTGATGCGATCGGCCGTTTCCGTCACGATCTTCGACAACATCTTCATCCGCTCGTCGCTCATGTACTGCGCAGCGCTGGAGACGCTTATCGCCGCGATGATCCGCCCTTCGACATCGCGAACGGGCGCCGCCACGCATCGAATCTGGTCCTCGTTTTCTTCGAGGTCGAAGGCACAGCCGTCCTGCGCAAAATTCCGCATCCGCGCAAGCCACTCGACCAGCGGAACACCTGCGCGCCCGGCCCCGCCTTCTTCGTGAAAGAACTTCACCCAGTCGTCTTCGTCGTGATCGAGAATCAACGCTTTACCAAGCCCGCTCAGCGAGATCGGCTCCAACTCCCCGATGCGGGACCTGATCGAGATACGGCGGCGTCCCGGAATCTTGTCGAGATAGAGAACCCGGCCGCGATCCAGGACACCCAGATGGATCGTGTCTTCGGTCGCCACGGCGAGGCGTTCGAGATGCGGCGATGCGATGCGCGGCAGATCGAGTTCGTCGCGGACCTTGTAGCCCAATTCAAGCAGCTTTGGGCCCAAACCGTAACCGATGCGCGGAACAAAGGTCAGATAGCGGCGGTCCACCAACGCGGCCGCCAGACGATGCGCCGTACTGCGGGTCAATTCCAACCGCTCGGCCAACTCACTGAGCGTGACCGGCCCCTGCGCCACAACTTCAACGACGTCGAGGCCGCGGAACAAGGTCTGGCTCCCCAGCCGGACACGAGCCTCCCCGGAGGTTTCGTCATCGCCGTTAATTGACCGCTTCTTTCCCATAATGTAATACCGATATTAGAATGTGGGACTAAAGGACGTAGATGCTGCGTCCTTGAGACGAAATCCGTCATGACAGTGCATCGGCGACCTTTTCACGAATTGTGCCTATCCCGAGAGTCTCACCAGAGCATATAGGACATTCTGTCCATAACTACAGCGTACGCAATCGAAGACGAGAATAGTCCTATGTCCCGTCGCAATATACGACATACCGGCGACTTTGTCGTTCATGCAAAGGTGGCGGTTCGTCGCGATCGGGGACGCCGACGCCCCGAAGACCAAATTGTGGGCCACCGTCCTAAATACCGTGGAATTGTAGAGCGCGGTCGGCCTCTTAGCCGATTCGCGGGTGTGCGGCCATGATCGCCAACGGCCGTGGCTGCAACATCCGGGCGGACCGTCTTTGCGGCCCGCATAGTCGTACATGCGAACGATAAACAACTCGAAGCGGCGCGCGCAGATGACAGGGAATGGGAGGAAAGCATGGTGCCAAACCCATTATTGGGCGTGGTCTTCCATTGGATCGGCGGACTGGCATCGGCCAGCTTTTATGTGCCGTATCGTTCGGTCAAAGGCTGGTCCTGGGAGATTTTCTGGCTAGTCGGCGGGTTCTTCAGCTGGATTATCGCGCCCTGGCTTTTCGCCGCCCTAAGAACGCACGACCTCCTCCTCGTCCTGTCGCAGACGCCGCCAGCTACGCTGGGCGAGTGTTACCTCTTCGGCGCGCTGTGGGGGTTCGGCGGGCTGACTTTCGGCCTCACCATGCGTTATCTCGGCATCTCGCTGGGAACGGCCGTCGCGCTCGGCCTCACGGCCGCCTTCGGAACACTCATCCCGCCCCTGGTCAGCGGTCAGCTTTTCGGAAGCCTCATCCATACCACCGGCGGGATCGTCATACTTCTAGGCGTCGCGACCGCGCTTTTCGGAATCTGGATCGTCGGGATTGCAGGACACAATAAGGAAATCGAGCAGACGCAGAAGGGCGAAGACACGCCACTCAAGATCACCAACTTCCGCAAAGGCATACTGGTCGCGATCTTCTCCGGAATCATGAGCGCCTGCTTCGCCTATGGTCTGGATGCCGGAGATCCGATTCGCCGGCTGACCCTGGAGCACGGCACCGACCCGCTGTCGCAGGGGTTGCCGGTCCTGGTCGTTGTTTTGCTCGGCGGTTTCACCACCAACGCTCTGTGGTGCCTTTTGCTGATTCTGAAGAATCGGACAGCTCGCGATTTCGTCGGCGGGGCCTCTGCCGATGCGTCCCTTGTTGCCGCACCGCTGACCCGAAACTACCTACTTTGCGCCCTGGGCGGCACGGCCTGGTACTTCCAGTTCTTTTTCTACACGATGGGAGAGAGCCAGATGGGCCGTTACGCGTTCTCCAGTTGGACGCTGCATATGGCCAGCATCATTATCTTCGCAACCTTTTGGGGACTGGCGCTACGGGAATGGCGGGGCGCCAGCAGACGCAGCCTGACGCTCTTAACTCTCGGTCTTGCAGTCCTGGTGGGGTCGACGGTTGTCATCGGTCTCGGCAACGCGCTCGCCGCGCATCACTGAACCCGTCCGAAGGAGAAATTCGATGAAAATACCTCATGTCCTATTCATAGCAGCCATTGTTGTCGCCCTGAGCGCCCCGCCCGCAGCCCAAGCCGCGCCGGCCTCAACCGCCGCGCCGGCGCACTGGATTGCTGCATGGTATTCGCCGCCGTTCCCGCCAACTTCAGTTCTGACATGGAATGATGTGCGGATATTCGACCACCAGACAGTCCGCCAGGTTCTCCGCCTCGAAGCGGGCGGCGATCGACTGCGCGTGCGGCTGACGAACGAATTGGGACTATCACCCGTCAAGATCGGTTCCGTGCATATCGCATTGTCCTCGCCCAACGGCGTAACCGAACCCGAGACCGATCACCAAATCACCTTCGACGGCCGTCCGGACGCCATCATTCCAACCGGGCAGGCATTGGTCAGCGACCCTATAAATATGAAAACGCATGCGTTCGACGAGGTCGCTATCTCGATTTACTATCCCGGCAGGCTCGCGCCGGCCGCGCATTTGACGTTGGTCAAAATCTCCGGTCACGGCGACCATGGCTCGGAAGCAATACTGCCCAGCTGGACGATCGCAAGAGCGCCGGCGCTGGCGTCCGGCGTCGACGTCGAAACCGACAAACCGCGCCACGTCATCGTCGCCTTCGGCGATTCGATCACCGAAGGAGCGGGCGTGACACCGGGCCTCAACTTGGCCTGGCCCGAACAACTGGCGCTACGCCTTTCCAAGGACCCAGCGACCGAGAATTTGGTCGTCGTCAATTCGGGGATCAGCGGCAATCGCCTGCTGCACGATGGCGCCGGTCCAAAGGCGCTGGATCGCTTTGAACGCGACGCACTGGATATCCCAGGGGTCACCGACATCATCTTGCTCGAAGGCATCAACGATATCGGCTGGGCCTATTCGCCCGACGGCGATACCGGCCCTCTCAGCGTCGACGACATTATCGGCGCGTACAAAGAACTCATCGCCCGCGCCCACGCCCGCGGCCTGAAGATCTTTGGCGGCACCATGACGCCGTACGAAGGTGCCGTCTATTACAGCCCGAAAGGCGAAGAGGTCCGCGAAGCTGTCAACAAGTGGATTCGTACCAGCGGCGCCTTTGACGGCGTTATCGATTTCGATTCCGCGCTACGCGACCCGGCGCATCCATTGCGCTTCATCGGTGCTTATCAGTTCGGCGACAACCTGCATCCGAACGATGCCGGCAACACCGCGATGGCCGAGGCGATAGACTTGAAGCAGTTCGCCGCTCCCAGCGGAGCGACGGCCCCAATGGTGGACAACCCCGCCGATACAAAGCCAACGCCGACGAAGCCGACATACGCCTGCCGCGTCCACAAAGACAGAACCGGTCACATGCGGCGGATTTGCCGACGGCTGAAGCCTGCCGCGGCAGCAAAAACACAGCACTGATTCGTCTTCACGATAGCCGTTTTAACAACAGCCGTTTTGAAAGTGAGCAGCCCATGCTGAAGATCGATCGTCGAGACTTTATGATAGCAGCAGGTTTGATCGCGGCGGCCCCCGGGCCGGCACGCGCGCGGGCAAACGGGTTGCAGGCTACGGCGCTTAAGACGGAGTTCATCGACCGACCGCTTGGGCTCGACACGCTTAAGCCGCGATTCTCGTGGCAACTGCAGTCCGGACGGCGAGGCGCGAAGCAATCGGCCTATCGCATCACGGCGGCATCGTCGGAGACAAAGCTGAAAGCGGGCGTGGCGGATATCTGGGACAGCGGACGCGTCAAATCGGACCGCTGTTTCGAGGTCCCGTATGAAGGCCGACCGCTGCAGTCGGCCGAACGCGCTTGGTGGCGGGTTCAAATCTGGGACGAGACAGGCCGCCGGTCCGCCCATAGCGACGCCAGTTGGTTTGAAATGGGCCTATTAGCTCCATCCGATTGGACGGGAGACTGGCTGATTGCGCAGGAGCCCGAAGAAGCCGCAGACCGTGCGGCCGGGCTGCATTGGATATGGGACGGCAAGCCACTTGATCCACGGCCGCGGAAATTCCGCTTCCGTTTTTCTCTACCGGCGGACCCCGCCGACGCCAAGCTTCTTCTCTCGGCCAAGGACAATCTGGTCGGCGTTTGGACAAACGGTCGACCGGCGCAGTTGCCCGGCCAAGTGTTCTGGGGAACGATGCAGACGATTCCGGTTTCTCTCGTCGGCGGCGACAACGTCATTTGCGTCGAGGCGACGGCGCTGACGGACGGCTTCCTACCGCCCGACGGCGGCGCCGTGGCAGCGCTCCTGCGCGTAACGTCAAGGGACGGCCATGTAACGCGGTTTACGTCAGGTCCGGACTGGCGCGTTTCGAATCTAGATGCCTCGGACTGGACCACGACGTCGTTCGACGACAGCGCCTGGCAGCATTCGCAGTCGTCGCATGCGCACGCATGGTGCGAACCCTGGCCGGCAGCCGACGCGATGCTCTTTCGCCGTTCTTTCTCAGTCGCCAAGCCGATAGCACGCGCACGTCTGTATGCGACAGCGCTGGGGGCCTACGAAGCCTATCTGAATGGCCGCCGCGTCGGAGACGCACGTCTTGCGCCGGAGATTGCGGTTGCGAGCGATCACGTATTTTACCAAACCTACGACGTCACGGATTTTCTGCAAAGCAGCGAGAATGTGATCGGACTTCTGATCGGCGACGGCTGGTATGCCAGCGCTTTCGCGTGGCGCAACGAGCGCTTTTCGCTCGGCAACGGCCCGCGACGTTTCCTGACGCGGCTTGTGCTCGATTACCAGGACGGCAGCCAAGACATCGTCACCACCGACGGGAATTGGCGCACGACGCCATCCGCCATACGGACGTCGGAAATCTACAATGGCGAGACCTACGACGCGCGGTTGGAGCAGTCGACTTGGAACAGAGCAGATTTTGATGACAGTCATTGGCGCCCAGTAGACACCGGTGAAAAGCCGCTCGTCCGCCTTATACCTCAGGTGAGTCCGCCGATCCGCGAAATGCAGGCACTTTCCGCCAAGAGCGTGACCGAACCGCGCCCCGGTACGTTCGTCCTCGACTTCGGGCAGAACTTCGCAGGCTGGTGCCGCTTGCGCGCGAAGGGCACCACCGGCACCGCCATTACTCTGCGTCACGCGGAGATCCTCAAGCCCTCCGGCGAGATCGACACAAGCAATCTGCGCGGCGCCAAGGCAACGGACACGTATGTGCTTCGCGGCGATCCGGCTGGCGAGGCTTACGAACCGCACTTCACCTATCACGGCTTTCGCTATGTGGAAGTCACAGGTTACCCGGGCCGACCCGACGCAAAGTCCCTCGATGGCGTCGTCGTCCACACCGACGCCCCTGCGACCGGCACGTTCACCGTCGAAAATGCTCTTGTCCAGCATATCTGGCACAACGCACTGTGGAGCCAACGTTCGAATTTCTTCGGCGTGCCGACTGACTGTCCACAGCGCGACGAACGCATGGGTTGGATGGGTGACATTCAGGTTTTCCTAGATGCCGCTGCTTTCAATATGGACGTCGATGCCTTCATCCGACGCTTCCTGGCCGAAGTGCGCGCCGGACAGACGCCCGACGGCGCTTTCCCGGTTGTCACGCCGCAGCCGCGTTCTTTCCCGCCGATGCTGACTGCAGGATGGAGCGAAGCCGGCGTTATCCTGCCGTGGACGCTCTACCGCCGTTACGGCGATATGCGGGTCATCGAGGACAATTGGGCCGCGATGTCCGCCTGGATCGCTTTTGTCTCCGACGCAAACCCCGACTTTCTGTGGCGCAACAAGCGCGGCCTGGACCTCGGCGACTGGCTGTCGGTGGATGCCAAGCAGCCGTGGGATGAAACCACACCTCGGATGCTCGTGGCGACTGCCTATTGGGCCTACGTCGCCAGCCTTATGGCCGAGATGGCCAAGGCAATCGGACTGGTCGGCGACGCCACTCGTTACACAGAGATGCGGGGAAAGATCGGTCAGGCCTTCGCTTCGACTTTCGTGCGGCCGGATGGCACGATCGGCAACGGCAGCCAGACAAGTTACGTGCTGGCACTGCGTTTCGGGCTAGTACCCGAACATTTGCGCGCCGCGGCCGGCGACCATCTCGCGGCCGGCATCCGGGCGCGTGGCACGAAGCTTTCAACCGGATTCTTGGGAACGCCCTACCTACTGGACGCGCTCAGCGACACCGGGCACGCCGATGTTGCCGTGTCGCTGCTGCTGCAGACGGAGTATCCGTCCTGGGGTTACATGATACGCAAGGGCGCGACCACGATGTGGGAGCGCTGGAACGGCGACGTCGGCGACGTCTCAATGAATTCTTACAATCACTACGCGTTTGGCGCGGTAGTGGGCTTTCTGTACCGACGGCTAGCCGGGATCAGTCCGGCGGCACCGGGCTTCAGGCGGATTGACGTAAATCCGATCTTCGACACACGCGTGGGCCGTGTGCACGCGGAGTATCAATCCTGCCTCGGGCGCATCACGACCGACGTGAGCGGCGACGCTGCAGGCCTTTCCCGCCTTCGCCTCTCCGTTCCTGCCAATGCCATCGCACGAATCCAGCTGCCGGCACGCAGCACCGTTTGGCATGAAAGCGGCCGCCTCCTGGATCGCCGCCCCGATCTGAAGGTCCTCGACAGGAACACGTCGTTGTTGACCGTCGAGGTAGGTTCCGGAGACTACGATTTCGGTGCCTGACTGTTTCCTGCCGCCATCAGCAATTTTGCGATATGTCATTATATGATACTTGAATTCATATCTTGACTATGTTGCCGCATGGCAGTTGAGTGAGCGAAGGCTGCAGCGACGCCGGTGTCGCGAGCAGGCAAAAGCACTTCGGGAGGGGCAACGGTCAAATGGCAAAAAAGCTCGCGCTGCTGCACACCTCACCAATGCTCACGCCATTGTTCGGCACACTTTGTGCGCAATGGATGCCGGAGACGCGCATCTTTCACATGGTCGACGAAAGTCTGATCAAGAACACGATCGAAACCGGCCATCTGCAGAATACCACGATCCGGCGGCTGATCTGGATGATAGGGTCCGGCTTCGAAGCTGGCGCTGATGCGGTGCTAGTCACCTGTTCGTCGATCGGGCCAGGCGTTGACGTCGCCCGGAAGATATTCGATCGCCCGGTCATTCGAGTCGACGAGGCCATGGCGGCGAAGGCTGTGGGCCTCGGAACGCGTATCGGCGTTGTTGCGACGTTGCGGACGACGCTGGACCCGACCATCGCTCTAGTCCATCGCAAAGCCGCGGAAGCTGGCAGGCAAATCGAGATTACCGACTGCCTCTGCGACGGCGCGTTCGAAGCCGTCATCGCCGGCGACACGGCGACGCACGACCGGATCGTCGCCGATGCCCTCACGAACAAAATGCGCGGCGTCGACGTCATCGTACTTGCCCAGGCATCCATGGCACGTCTCGCCGGGGCGCTTGCTCCGGGCGCCGTGTCCGCGCCGATCCTCTCGAGCCCGGAACTCGGCGTAAAGCACGTTCGCGACGTTCTGCACGGGGGCGTCGCTTGAAGAAGCGCTACATCGTCGTCGGCCTGCTCAGCGTTGTCTCCATCATCACCTTTCTCGACCGCATGGCCATCGCGGTCGCCGGACCGCAGATCCAGCAGGACTTACATATTAGCCCTGACAAGTGGGGCTGGGTGCTCAGCGCTTACGTCATCGCCTACGGCATCTTCGAAATCCCTTCCGGCGCCATGGGCGACAAGAACGGCCATCGGCGGGAGTTGACGCGCATCGCCGTCTGGTGGTCAGCATTCACGGCACTGACCGGATGGTGCCAGAACTTCCTTCAACTGGCTGCGACGCGATTTCTGTTAGGCATCGGCGCGGCTGGCGCTTATCCAAATTCCGCCGGCGTGTTGTGGCGCTGGTTACCCGCACACGAACGCGCGCGCGGACAAGGCGCCATCTGGGCCGCCAGCCGGCTCGGCGGTGCGCTGGCGCCTTTGCTGCTGGTGCCACTGGAGGAATATCTCGGCTGGCGTGCGGTATTCTGGGCATTGGCCGGCGTCGGATTGGTCTGGGCCATCTTCTGGCACCGCTGGTATCACGATCAACCTGCGCAGCAGCCCGGCATTACCCCCGAAGAAGTGGGCGCGATCGGTAAGCAAGGTGACGACGGGCTGCATCGCTCGCCGCCCTGGAAGAAACTGCTGCGGCTTCGGCAGCTTTGGCTCATCACGGTCGCCTACGGATTCTACGCCTGGGGCAGTTGGTTCTATTTCAACTGGTTTCCAACCTGGATGCTCCATGCCGGCCATTTCACGATGGCGCAAATGGGCGTTTATGCCTCATTCCCCTTCCTGCTCGGCATCGGGAGCAACATTCTGGGCGGCATGCTGTGCGACGCCCTCGCCAAACGGATCGGCGTCCAATATGCCTACCGCATCATCACATCCACCTGCCTTGTCGTGGTCAGCGTGCTGCTGCTCCTGATGAGTATGTCGAGCGGCCACATCGCCATCGTCGTACTGGCAAGTGCGAGTTTCGCGGTAATGGACCTGATGTTGCCGGCGGCATGGGCGATGTGCATGAGCATCGGAGGCCAATTCGGCGGCGTCGCGACCGGCATCATGAATACTTCAGGCCAACTCGGCGGACTATTCTGCACCCTCGCATTCGGTTACATCGTGAGCGCGACCGGAAATTACGATCTGCCGGTCCGCGTCGTGGCCTTGATGGTGTTCGTCGCTGCGCTGATATTTTCGCAGATCAATTGCACGAACGGGCTTACAACCGACGAAGAGCGGGCATCTGTTCTGCAGACGGCTTAATTATCCGGCCCCAAGAAGCACTCTTTCGAAGAAGTCCTCCGAGCCGATCTGGCCGCCCTTGAGCACAAGCTCAAGACCGTCGAGCGCTGCGTCATCCGAATGCCCCCGGCAAAGAGGTGCGCCGGGTTGCAGGTTGCCCGCCCAAGTGAGCGCGTGAAGGCCAAGCTGCGCGACCGCGTGGCTCGATGTATCACCACCAGCAAGCAGAACCCGCCTTACGCCGCTGCGTAGGATGACGTTACGCAGCAACCCGCCGACTTTCCGGCCAAGCGCGTCACCGAATGACGGCGTTTCCGCGGCGAGCGGCCCGAGCGCACTGTAAAGCACGACCTTCCCGCTCTTTCGCAACATCGCGATCGCTGCACCGCTGTACTGTTCCATCGCCGCATCTGCCGCATGAATCAGATGTTGCGGATCGAGAACAATATTCTCGAAGCCATGTGCAGCGGCCCAGCGGATTTGGCCTGCCGTCACGGGCGAACAACTCCCGCTGACGACCAACAGGGAGTCCGCTGCTGACGGTCGAACCGACGGAGCGCTGTCCGGGATCAAGCCGTCCGCCTGCCATTGCGATATCAACGCCTGCGTCAGACCTGAACTTCCAACCGCAAACAGATGTTTGCGCCGGGCCCCTAACGACAGCACGCGTCCGATTTCGTTCAGCATCCGTCGATCGATACCGTCGAACAATATGGCTTTCCGTCCCTCTGCGAGTTGGCCAGCAAGAACGCCCTCGGATTCGCCCGCTTGAAGGGTCTGCAAATCGATCAACCCGATGGGCATTGCCGTTTGCAACGCGAGGTGGCGGCGCAAGTCAGCTTCGTGCATGGGCGTGACAGGATGACAGCTCATCGTCGGATGGCGATCGATCCGATAGATATTCTCGCCAGCAGCCGCAAACAGATTTCCGAAGACAACATAACGGCGAAGATGCGGCGCGCCCACGACGATCGGCACGAACTCCGGCGCGAAGACCGACAGCCCGATTTCCATCGCGCGCCCGATAGAGCCGCGCGATGGCGCGCTGTCGAAGGTGGAGCAGACCTTATAATGCGTCACCGGAGCATCGAATGATCTGAGCAGCGCAAATATCCGCGGCAAGTTCTCATCCATCCAAGCGGGTGTGCGGCTGCGGCTGTCGCCGGCAATGCCAATCACTTGGCAATCCGAGAAGCGTTGGAGATGTTCTGCCGATGGCTCGCCGAGGAACAGTACGCTGCGCAACCCTGCACCCGCAACATTCTCCAGCACATCGGTCGAGCCTGTGAAATCGTCGCCGTAAAAGGAGTAGATCAATGCGCTCTGCGGCATGATCGCATCACGCGGCAAAGCGTTCGAGCGCCGACCGCAAGTCGCCGTGGGACTTCGCGTAGTCGGCAAGAGGGATGCCAGCAACCGCGGCATCCCAGGCCTCGCGCAAGCTGCGCACCCCGGCGGCAATACCTTTTGGATGTGCCATGATGCCGCCGCCGCAAGCGAAGATCAGGTCCGTCGAACCGAGGGCGCGGAAGGTGTCGGCCGCCTGCCGTACGGTCTGACCCGACGAAAACACCGGCATGACCTCGCAACCCCGCCCGGCCGCATCGAACATCGGCGTCAGACATTCCTTCGCGGACGCTATGACGGAAGCATCGTCTTCGCAGAACTTGTTGCGCAGGCCATTGACATGCGTGTGATCTATCCCCGCCAGACGCCAGAATTTCTGGAAGGCGACGAAGCTCATGCCGATAGCCGGCGAGCGCCCGAACATACCCCAGCCGTTGCGATGCCCATGGATCGCAAGTCGCGAATGCTTCCGCAGCACTTTGAGCGCCGGCAGGCCGATGCTGTTCATACTGATCATGATGCATGTGCCGCCTTCGCGAGCCACCAGATCGTGCCGATAGAGCATTTCATCCACTTCGCCGGTGATATTGGCCGCGTACATCACCTTCTTGCCCGTACGCTCGGCGTGCACTCGCAGGACGCGCATGACGGCCGGTACACGCGACGCGAAGGGGCAGTGCGGCCCGTCGGCCTGCAACTCGTCATCCTTGATGAAGTCTATCCCCGCCTCTGCGAGAATGCGCACGCGTTCCGCCGTCTCTTCCGGAGAAAGCCCGACGCTTGGCTTGATGATGGTCCCCAGCAAGACACCCTTGGGAACACCGCACAAACGGCGCGTGCCGACGACGCCGAACTGCGGCCCCTGATACGCATCGAGAAACGCCGACGGCAATTTCACGTCAAGCAATTTCAGACCCGAGAACGCCTTCAACTCCCAGAGATTGCCCGCAATGGTGGCGAGCAGATTGGGAAGAGATGGCCCCATATTGTCCAGCGACCAAGAGAACGTCACTTCTGCCGTATGTCTTTGACCGTCCCAGGCCTTCGGCAACCCGGAGCCGGGCAGCGAAGGCTCATCAGCATTGGCGAGTTCAACGATCCTTTCGACACGTGCGGCGCAACGTGAGCGTAACGCGTCCGTTTCTCCAGGGACGGAAACAAAAGTACCCGTGGATTGTTCGCCAGCGATCGAGGCTGCGGCAAGCTCCAGAGGATAGGCCGTTTCGATCCAATACCGCGCTTCAATCCTGTTCGTCATGGTCACGTCTGCTGAAAATACGTGTCGTAATCTTCATCTTGCACTTGATAGAACGGCACAAAGACAAGGTCCCTACTCGACTCGGACTGCGTGTAGGTCTGCTGCGATCGCGACAGGCGCGACAATCCCAAGGGATTGGGCAACACCGTCATTGCCTGCTCCGACGTCTGATTGAGCGAGACATACATCACCGGTCCCTTCATTAGGGCAACCGTATCCTTATGAAGTTCGTCGATCGGTTCCGTGCGAAAGACCTGCGGCAACCGCAGTTCGATATGGTCACCGGTCCTCCAGGTACGATGAATCGCTACAAAGCTTCCTGGCCTGGCAGCTACTTCGAACGGCCGCCCGTTCACGAGGATATTTGGTGAACCTTCGACCCATCCCGGGACTCGCAGATGGAGCGTGAACGCCACCGCTGAACGGGTTGTCAGACGCAAGACGATCTTGTCATCCGCCGGATAATTCGTTTCTTGAACCAGCCGTACCGAGGTCCCCTGCACGTCCCATCGCACCTCCGATGGCGTGAACATGTTTACATAAAGATTACCTGCCGAATGAAAATAGAGATTGAGAACATAATCTGCCACGCCCTGCACCAATGTTCCGGAACAACACGGCCACTTTTGCGGATAGAATTCCTTGCGCGCATCCGCACTGTATGTGGAGTAATATGGATACCCGCCGTCACCGTCTGGGTACTTCGTACCAAGAATGGTGTTGTAGACGACCCGTTCGAGTCCGTCGCCATAGCGCGCGTCGCCGGTGACACGCAGCAGATAACGGGCGAATTTCATGCTCGCATAACTGCCGCAGGGCGTCTCAAAATGCGCTTTGGTGTTGAACAGGCTATCGTAGAGCGCGCCTAGATGCGGGCTGACAAGCATTTCGTCGGGCCCCCAGCCGCCAGACGCGTAACGCTGCAACTCCAGAAAGCGCCATGCGTTCACGAGAGCCGCCTTGTACTTTCTGTCGCCGAGCGTCAGATATGCTTTGCCCGCCGAGCTCAGGGCCATAACGTGACTGTAGGCATGTTTGCCCGGCAAGACGTCCTCGCCTCGCGCCAGCGGGTCGAAGTATTCCTCATCCAGAAGGTACTTCACTGCCATATCGTGGAACTGGCGATTCCCAGTTATTTCCGAAGCGATAAAGAGGTTCTCTGGAAGAATGTAAGTCTCGTCGTAAGGTGGGTCTTTTTTGCCGATACGGTCGCGGCTTACCGGCGAAATAAACGGCTTGGCGCCGTCGATGACGCGCGGCAGAAGGGTCTTGGCTTTATCGACACCGCTCAGCCGGTAGGCGTCGATGAGGCCTATCTCATGCTTGTCTAGAATGTATGCCGGCCATACTTTTTCCGCGTTTGGCCCGGCGTACGGATTGGGATTGCGGTCAAGCGCAGCGCCGAACCCGTCCACCAGCGCGTGGACCTTTTCGTGGCAGGCTGCGTCGCCTGTGCAGCTGCCAAGACGCGCCAGACCGGAGACGTATTGTCCCAATGAGTGCCCCGGGACAAATCCATCTGTGTCGTACCAGCCCCCCATATCCTTGCCCGGTGCATCGAGCTCGGCATGCTGGCGATAGACTTTCAGCAGACGATTATTGTCGAGCGAAAGATAATGCGCGTGGATTCGGTCGTAGTGACCCTTCAACGGGCCGCCGGTCAATCGCACATCGCGATAGGCGAATTCATGCATCACCTCCGTAGATGAACTCGCATCGCCCGCAAGGCTTTGAAGAGAGAGAGCTCTGCCAAGGGCCGTCGCATAAGCGGCGTTTTTCAAAAGCAGGCGGCGCGAAAAGTCCAGCGACATACTTCCACTCTTCTCAACCTTGGGATCATCGGGCGGAAACGGTCGCGGGAGAGTGACATAACAATGTGAGATTTTCTACCATAATATGGAATTATGCTGATTGACGCGATGTCCGGCCGTCGCATACGAACAACGCATCATGTGCGGCGCTCCAGGCCGAATTCCTTGCGGATTTTCGCCGTGTGCTCTCCGACCTTCGGCGCCGCGACCGCCGTCGCGGACCGCTGGCCATTAATGCGAATCGGGCTGCGCGTGGCCGTCAATCGCGTACCGTCGTTTCCAACAATCGTATTGAGCATATCGAGGCGCCGGAACGCCTCGCTGACAAGCAGATCCGACCAACCAAGCACCGGAGCGCACCAGACGCCGGCAGGCTGAAGGAGCGACAACCATGCCGCCGTCGGCTTCTGCAGGAGTCTATCGGCGATCATGCGCTTGATCTCGTCTCGCCGCGCAAAGGAGGCCTGCGGATTACGCACCATCTGCGCCAAGCCCGGTAGATCGATAAGACCCGCGAGATGCTCTAGCGAGACCATGGCCAAGGCGATATGGCCATTCTGCGTCTCATAGACGCCATAGGGTGCGGCCAAATAAGCATGCGCATTGTTGAACGCAGAACGCCTGGGCGGGCGCCCCTTATCGTTCAGATGAGTCGATAAAACTTCGAATTGAAAGTCGACAATTGCCTCCAAGAGGCTCGTCTGAACATGCGCGCCTTCACCGGTGACGCCGCGACGCACCAACGCAGCCAGAATGCCCTCCAGCACAATGTGGCCTGCCAGCATGTCGGCGATCGACAAACCAACGGGAACCGGGCCATCCGCGTCGCTGCCATTGAGCCACATTACGCCAGACAGCGCCTGGGCCAACAAGTCCTGCCCAGGCCAATCCGCCCAAGGGCCAGTTTCCCCGTAGCCGGATATGCTCGCGTACACAACGCGCGGATTGACACTGTGCGCGGCCATGTGATCGAGTCCGAGCCGTTCAGCGACGCCGGGCCGAAAATTCTGGATCACCACGTCGGCACGAGCAAAAAGCTGCAAGGCCGCCTCCACGCCTTCTTGCGTCTTCAGATCGGCAGCAAAACTTTCCTTATTGCGATTAATTGCGTGAAAGAGTGTCGAGTCGCCGCCCATATCGGTATTCGTCAGATAAAGCTGACGACAGATATCCCCCGTTCCCGGCCGTTCGATCTTGATCACGCGCGCGCCGAGATCGCCCAGACGTAGCGCCGCGGACGGCCCGGATAGAAATTGTGCCATGTCGATGACGAGCAATCCGGAAAGTGGGCGGATATCCGGTGGAGAATTGCGGCCTGTTTCGGTCATGACGGCAGTGTTTCACGAAAGAGATCGTTCAAGCGCGCTATCAGCGTCCGTGGTGAAGCGTTGATTTGAAGCGCGGCATTGAGTTCCTGCGATGCGACGTCTTGAAATCGCATATATCCGTCGTGACGCGGGCGAACCCATGCTCCCTCCAACGTCGCACGGGTTGCCCGATAAAAGTCCAAGACGGGACCATTCACCTCGGAGTCGTTCCATGCCACATCATGGCCAGGTTGCCCACCCGCAGCGGCGTAGGGACCGCGCTGTGTATCCGCACCTGCGAGCCAAAACGCGAAGTCCATTGCGGCATCGGCGAACGACGAGTTGGAGGACACGGCAATTCCAGTTCCGCCAAGCGCCGAGCCGCGGCGTCCGACTTTGTCCTCTACGACAAGAATATCGGCAAAGGCGATGCGATGCGGGCGGAATCCGGCTTTTGCATAGCTTACGTAACCATAAATCAACGGCGCACACGCGACCGCCGATCCGTCCTGTGCCATTTCGTCGAAGACGGCTATCGGATCCTGTGAAAAAGCCGCGGGGTCGAGGCATGAACATAGTTCGCGCATCATCGCGAACGCGCGAGCGCCGGTTTCGGCGTCGATGTGGTCCAGCCCCTCGACCCGGCATGATCGCCCCAATTGCCCGCACAGCGTATAGAACGACATCAGCGAATGTGGCGGCCGCAATGGCCAGCCTACACATCCCTTTTCTGCGAGCAGGACAATCTCCCGCCAGGTTCTAAGCGGTGCGGCCAGCTTATCGGGTCGCCATGCCTGGACTTGCGATGCGGCATCGATCGGCAGCGCCCATTGGCGGCCAGCCCAGCGATAACTCTCAAAGGACGGCCCGATCGACGCTTTTTGCAGCGCGTAAAGCGCATCTTGCCGCTCTTCCTGATCCATAGGCAGCAGGCAATGCTCATCAGTCACGCGCCCCATATGCGGGTGATCGACGACAATAAGGTCGTACTGCTCCGCAAGCCGTTTTATCGGAAAAGACTCGAAGTCCTGCAGGGAGCGGCGGTCCCATCGGACTTCAACGCCCGATTGCGCACGCCAGATTTTCGAGCAGGCAAGCAACGGATCGAAACCGCGTGGGTGGTCCCATGTCATGCCCCGCAGCGTGGCCACAGCTTTCGTCATGCTCGTCCTCAACTGCGCAACGACCGATGTCCGCGCGCGACCGACCGGCGACGCCCGCGGCACAGGGGCGGGAGAAAACAATTTGTTGACACCGTTTGTCAACAAACATAGCGTTCATATATAAATACAATAAGAAATGGGAAACGAGGATGAGGGCACAGCGCGAAGACCGCGCCCCAGCAGCATCGTCCGCACGACAGCCTCTCGAAGGGCTGATTGTGCTGGATTTCAGCCAATTTCTGGCCGGGCCTTCCTGCGCATTGCGGCTGGCAGATCTTGGCGCTGACGTCATAAAGATCGAACGGCCGTCCGGCGGGGACGCCTGCCGCCAACTTTTCATCGCGGATCAATCGTTGGACGGAACGAGCGCCCTCTTCCACACGATCAACCGCAATAAAAGAAGTTTTGCCGCGGATCTGAAAAATCCGCAGGATTTGGCGCGCGTCAAAGCCCTCATCGCCCAAGCGGATGTGATGATCCACAATTTCCGACCGGGTGTGATGGAACGCCTCGGGCTCGGGTTCGATGTCCTGGAAACAGCCAACCCAAGGCTGATCTACGCGGCGATTACCGGGTTTGGATCAGACGGCCCATGGCGCGACAAACCAGGGCAGGATCTTCTCGTCCAAGCACTATCTGGCATAACTTGGCTGTCAGGAAATGGCTCCCAAGGGCCTGTCCCGGTAGGCATGTCGATAACGGACATGGCGGCCGGCGCCCATCTCTGCCAAGGCATCTTGGCCATGCTCGTTCGCCGTGCCGCAACAGGGCGTGGCGGACGTGTTGAAATCAGTCTGTTCGAGTCTGCCGTCGACCTGCAATTTGAACAGTTTTCCGCGTTCTTGAATAGTCAACGGATCCAGCCGACCCGCGGAGAAATCGCCGGCGCCAATGTGTATCTCGGCGCGCCGTACGGCGTTTATGCAACCGCGGATGGTCATATTGCACTTGCAATGGTCGCCATCCCGCGTCTGCGGCAGCTTTTGGGTTGTGACGAGTTGGCCGCCTACGACGACCCGGCAACATGGTTTCGGGATCGCGATGCGATCAAGGCGATCATTGCGACACACCTTATGAAAAACGACACCGCGCACTGGCTCAGGCTCCTCGATCCCGCCGACGTATGGGCTGCGCAGGTGCTCGACTGGCCTAGTCTGCTTCAGCAGGACGGCTACGCAGCCCTCCAACTGACGCAGGAGGTACGCAATTCCCAGGGGAATGAAATGCTGACCACGCGTTGTCCGATACGCATAGACGGCAGCATTCTCGGCTCGAGTCGTGGCGCGCCCCTTCTTGGAGCAGATACCGAGGAGATCATTCGCGCCTTCAATCTCACGGGCGGAGGGGCGGATATATGATCGTTCCGCAATTTTTTGAGGATTATGAAATCGGATTCAGCCGCACGACTTTCGGCCGCACGGTTACAGAGGCCGACATCGTGACGCACGCTGGTCAGACAGGCGACTTTTTCCCGCACCACATGGATGCCGAGTGGTGCGCAAAACAAGACTTCAAGCGCCGCATGGCGCATGGCACGCTGATCTTGAGCATCGGCATTGGCATGACCGCGTCGACGATAAATCCGCACGCGATGTCTTATGGCTATGACCGCTTGCGTTTCATTCGGCCGGTCTTCATCGACGACACGATAACAACCGTTGCGACAATATCCGATAAACGCGATCACCAGAGGCGGCAAACGCACGGCATCGTCATAGAAGACATCCTGATAACCAACCAGACACAGGAGCCGGTGCTGGCGTGTCAGCATCTCTATCTCGTCGAACGCAAACATACGGCCACGCCCACGAAGGCTTGATGCGCGGCACGATACACTAGAAGGCGGCAGGAGGCATCTCGATGGCACGGATGGCGGCAAGTGTTGCAGCGGCGTATCTCATCAGCGTGCTGGCGCTGTCTCCTGCATATGCGGGCAAGATAACGGTGGGATTGTCGAGCGTCGGGCTCAGTTATCCCTTCGCCGCCGCCATCGCGAAGGGATTTCGGGACGCCGCCACTAGGGTCGGTGCGAACGCCATTGTGCTCGATGCCCAAGGCAGTGTGCAGAAGCAGGCAGACGACATTCAGGATTTGATCGGCGAGAAGGTCAACGGCATCGTATTGATGCCACTCGATTCCGTCGTGGCGAAAAGCTGGGTGAATCGCGCTGTAGCCGCGGGTATTCCCGTGGTGGCCGTCGCTTCTCAAATCGGCAATCCGAGAACACGCCCGCTGCGCGACGTCTATCCCAAACTCACCGCCTTGGTGACACAGGACGAGGTGGCGGCGGGAGTTGAGGCGGGTCGCGTCGCACTCACACTACTCCCGAGAGGGAAGCCGGCAGAAATTGCCATCATCGAGGGCGCCGCCGGCTTCCCGGAAGTACTCCAGCGCGCGCAGGGCTTCAAACAAGCGCTCGACACCGCCCATGTCCAATACCGCGTTGTGGCATCCCAGCCCGGCGACTGGACACCAGAAAAGGCCGATGCGGCATGCCAGAACATTCTCGCCGCACACCCGAATGTCGATCTCTTCTTCAACGAATCCGATGATATGGCAGTCGGCTGTGCGCGGGCCGTTCGCGCCGCCGGTTCGCACGCCAAGCTGATCGGGATCGGCGGTTCGAAGCTGGCGATTGCGGCCATCAAAGCCGGTCTGGTCGACGGAACCGTCTGCTACAGGCCGGAGACGTTGGGCGCGATGGCCTTTAACGCACTTTATTCCCACATCACGCAGAAAAAGAAGGCGCCGGCCGCGTTTCTCACCTACCGATCGCCAGGCGTCACTCGCGCAGACGTCAACCAATGTGTCGGACAATGGTGACAGCGAAGTGTCGATGACCAAACCCGGTGTGCCAATTCTCGAACTCGTGGGCGTCGAGAAGGTCTTCCCGAACGGGACCTGCGCGTTGCGCGGCGTCGACCTCGCCGTATGGTCGGGAAAAGTTCACGGTCTGCTGGGCGCGAACGGCGCCGGAAAATCAACACTCATCAAGGTCTTGTCGGGTGCCATTCCGGCATCTAAAGGTGCGGTGATCTGGCGCGGAAGCCGCGTAAACTGGAGCACCCCTGCCGAGGTCAAGGCCGCGGGCATAGCAACGCTGCACCAGCACATCCCCCTGGTTCCGACACTGTCCGTGCTCGAGAATGTCTTCCTCGGCGATCATGGAATCTGGCGGTGCTCCCCCGTCGATGGCGCCCGGTTCGACCAACTGACTGCATCGATTGGTTATGACATCGATCCTTATGCGCTGGTGGCAGATCTTTCAATCGGACAGCGCCAAATGGTGGCGATACTGCAGGCGCTCGCCGCAGGAGCCGATCTGATCGTCATGGACGAACCAACGGCCTCTCTCGCCAGCGAAGAGCGCGAAGTGGTTTATCGCGTCGTACGCCATCTGGCTGCTTCGGAAGGTAAAGCCGTTGTTTTCGTTTCGCATTTTCTGGATGAAATCATTGCGCTTACGGACGAAGTGACGATTCTGCGCGATGGGACGTCCGTGCTCCATGCCCGTACGAAGGACTTGGACGAGGAAAACATCGCGACTGCGATTGCCGGCCAGCCAGTCGTATCGCTCTCGCCCCCCGACACGCGCGTATCGGTTTTTCGCGATGAACCATTTCTGGTAGTCGATGAACTGTCTTCTCCCGATACATTGGCCCCTTGTTCATTCAAGGTGTTCCGCGGTGAGATTGTCGGCGTCGCGGGGTTCCTCGGCTCCGGGAGAAGCGAGCTGTTGCACGCGATCTTCCGTGCAGACCCTCATGCGGCAGGCAGCGTTCGACTCTGTGGCACGCAGGTAGGAAATTCGGTTTCCGCAGCCATCCATGCCGGCATTGCGCTCGTTCCGGAAGACCGCATGAGGCAAGGCTTGGTGCCCGATTTCGAACTCTGGAAAAATATGACGCTTCCGCATCTGCAGAATGTGGCGCGAGCCGGCGTCTTTCCAGTCCGTGCGCGCGAGTTCGAGTGGGCGCAGGAAGCCGTTCGCCGACTTTCGGTTCGGACGATCAGCGTCGATATTCCTGTCAGTGAACTCTCCGGCGGCAATGCCCAGAAGATAGCCATTGCGAAATGGTTGTTCGGCGGCACTAGACTTTTCTTACTCGACGAGCCAACCGCCGGCATTGATGTCGGAGCGAGAGCCAACATTCTACAGCTTGTTCGCGAGATTGCCGCCTCGGGCTCGGCGGTCATCTTGGTGTCGTCCGACTTCGAAGAGCTTCTGTCGGTAAGCGATCGCGTCGTCGTGATGCACAAGGGACGTATCGTCGCGGAACGACATGCGCATGAGACCAGCGAGCACGAACTCATTCTGCTCTCTGGCGGCGTGACCTCCGCGGTGCGCCACCAGCCCGCGACTTCGTGCATTCAACAGCCGACACGAGAGATACCATGACCACGCGAGCGGCGTTGATACGATATTTGTCGTTGCGGGAGGCGGGCGTCTACTACGCGTTTCTGCTGCTTCTTGCCGTTCTTGCCATTGCATCGGCGATGGACGGACGTCCGAACTATCTGAGCGCGACGAACCTGACCAACATTCTCGATCAGGCATCTCTTGTCGGCATCATGGGCGTTGCCATGACCGTGATCCTGATCACTGGCAATTTCGACCTTTCTGTTGCATCGGTGGCGGCGCTCGCAGCCGCCATTCTTGTGGGCACTACCGACATCATTGGGTTCTGGCCCGCCCTCGTCGCGGCGCTCGCCGCTGCCGCCTGTGTCGGCCTGCTGAACGGCATAATCGTACAATTCCTGGGCATCAACGCGTTCATTGTCACACTTGGCACATTGACCGCCATACGCGGCCTTGTACTGATCATCACGGATGGCCGCTCGCTGATGGTGCAGAACCCCGACGCGCTTATTGCAATGACCAATTTCGAAAGCGGCCGCGTCGATCTATATTGGCCGCTTCTGACCGCCGGCGTTCTTCTTGCCCTAACTAGCATAGTCGCAATATTACGGCATCGCGTCATGCGATCGCTTCCTGCCATGTGGCCTTTTGGAACGGCCGCGACCGGCATCGCGATGGCAGGCCTCGCTCTCCTTGCAGGCCCGACGCTCAGCGTCGCCAATCCCGTGATCTATCTGTTTGCCTTTGCATTTCTTGCCTGGCTGGTATTGACCTTCACGACGGTCGGCAGACGCCTTTATGCCGTCGGAGGAAATGCTGAGGCCGCCCGCCTGTCCGGCATAAACGTCAATGCCTACAAGCTCGGCGCTTTCCTGCTCTGCAGTGTTGCCGCGGGCTTCGCGGGCGTGCTGTTTGGATGCCGGTTCGGAGCGGTGAATCCAACAGCGCTTCAAGGCGGCGAACTTACCGTTATCGCGGCAGCCATCCTCGGCGGAACATCATTGTTCGGTGGCGCTGGCAGCGTGGTCAAGACGGTGATAGGCGCGCTTCTGCTTTTCACGCTGACAAACGGATTCAATATCCTCAACCTCGGGGCAAACTATCAGGGTGTGATCGAGGGAACCGTCATCATTGTTGCCGCAGCAATCTATACCGTGGGTGGAAAGCGCCGACACGCAACAGGACGCAACAAGGCGAGTGGTCGGGCGACCACCGAGAAAGCCGCCATTTCCGCAACGCCTACAGAGGACGCGATCTGATGCTAGAAAAAGCTCTCGCGCTGGAAGACCGCCGCGCAAAATATTCCGTGCCGGCCCTGGAAAAGGCCTTGGACGTTCTGGAGTATCTCTCCGAACAAGCGATACCGATGACACAGGCACAGCTTGCACGGGCCCTTAAGCGGCAACCCGGCGAAATATTCCGCATGCTGGCATGCCTGGAAAGTCGTGGCTATCTACGCCGTGACCCGGAAACGGGCGGTTATTCGCTGACACTGAAACTCTTCGAGTTATCGCGTACGCACTCGCCTTATGAAGAACTCCTGACTGTCGCGAGGCCTCTCATGCAGCGCCTTGCAGAAGCGTTGCGCGAATCCTGCCACCTCAGCGTCCTGCACCGCGATCGCGTTCTCGTCCTGGCGCAAGCCGAGAGCCCGGCACCTTTTCGGTTATCCATTGAAGTCGGTTCTCTGCATTCACCGCTCTCAACAACTTCGGGTCGCCTTCTGTTGGCATATTTGGGTGAAACAGCGCGTGCCGAAATATTATCCCAGCAGCCCGAATGGCGCAGAATGAAAAACACCGCACGAGCGGTGATCTTGAAGCGGCTCGATAAGATCCGCGACCGGGGGCACGAGCGCGCCGACGGAGAACGTTTCGTCGGCGGCCTCGATGTTGGCGTCCTGATTGGTTCCACCTCATCTGCCATTAAGGCGGCTCTCACGGTCGCTACACTGAAAGATCGCGATGGACCAGACCTTGATGCCATGCTGCCTCATCTTCTCGATTGTGCGTTCACAATCAGCAAACAGGCTGGCCTGCGGCAAGAAGAGACGTGAGCCATGACCACGCAAATTCGCATTGCTGTCCGGAAATTCAGCCCTTTCGAGTCCGCAATTCGGAAGCAATTCGCCGATTTTTCTGCAACATACCTGAACGACGTGCGTATCGAGATCGAAGCGTTGGACCTTAATCCGTTGCACGATGCGTTGTTTGCGCGAAACGGCCTTAGAGATGGTTCTTTCGATATTGCATTCCTATCGACGGACTGGATTTCACAGGCGCAGCAGGCAAATCTTATCGAAGACCTGACGCCTTATCTCGAGCGGACGCCAATCGCAGATTTTCCGGGCGCGTGGAGCCCATCGCTTCTCAAATTTCAGCAGTTCCGAGGCGGCTTCTGGGGCATGCCCTACCATGATGGGCCGGAATGCCTGATTTTCAGAAAGGACCTTCTGGCCGAGGCAGAACTGCCCGTTCCGACGACTTGGTCGGAATTCCATGCCGCTGCCCGTCGCCTGCATGCGCCCGAACAGGGACGATACGGAACAGTCCTCGCCCTCTTTCCGGATGGACATAACACGCTCTATGACTTCTGCATCCATGTCTGGACCCGCGGCGGTGAGCCATTCAATGCGGATGCACATCCAAACCTGCAGACGCCACAGGCGATTGCGGCGCTTGATTTCATTCGTAACTTGGCACGCGATGAGCACGCCATGGCCCCGCATGCCCGCAATCTTGACAGCGTCAAAGCCGGGCTCATGTTCTGCGAAGGAAAGGTCGCACTGATGGCCAACTGGTTTGGTTTTGCAGCATTGGGCGAGACCTGGACGGAGAGTGCCGTTAAAGGCCTAGTCGATATCGCGCCACTTCCAGCAGGTGACGGCGGAGTCAGCGCGTCCTTGAACGTATATTGGGTACTGGCCATAGCCGCCGGTTCGAAGGAGAAGGAACTTGCATGGTCGTTCCTGCGTCACTTGGCGACAGCGCCCATGGACAAGCTGACGACAACGGAGGGCGCAATCGGCGTGCGGTATTCGACTTGGCGCGATGCCGACATCAACCGCATCATTCCTTATTATCATAAGCTCTCGGGACTCCATGAGCGGGCCCGAGAGCTACCACGCCACCCGAAGCTGGCCGACATTTCCCACGTGATCGATGATGTTCTGAAGGAGGCCGTTCTCGGCAATGTTCCGAGCGGCGTCCTTCTTGCCTCCGCTCAACGCCGGGTCGAGAGTATTATCGCGTGAACCGACCTAGCGACCTTCGCCAGAGCTACCCTCTCCCATCAATCCCCAAACCGATTGTGATTATCGGCAGCGGCGGCATCGTCAAGGATGCTCATCTACCCGCTTATGCCAAAGCGAATTTTCCGGTGGCCGGCGTGTTCGACATCGACCAGACGAGAGCGGAGACGGTGGCGAAGGCGTGGGGCATTCCAAAGGTATTCCGCTGCCTTGATGAGGCTGCCGCGACGCCAGGTTGCGTCTTCGACGTAGCGGTACCTCCGGTCGACCAAGGCATCGTCCTCTCGAACCTTCCGGAGGGGGCAGCAGTGCTGATCCAAAAGCCGCTTGGACTTGATCTCGCGGAGGCTACCAAGATACGGGCCGTTTGCCGAGGCCGGCGTTTATGTGCGGCCGTCAATTTCCAACTCAGGTTTGCCCCGATGATGCTGGCGGTTGCTGATGCCGTTGACCGCGGTCTACTGGGACGACTGATCGATATCGAGGTTCATCTCAATCTTGTGACACCCTGGCATCTCTTTCCACATCTGAGGCCGAATCCACGCGTCGAAATCGTGTCGCATTCCATTCATTATCTCGATTTGATCCGCGGCATCGCAGGCGATCCCCATGGCGTTCTTGCGCGCACTTACAAACACCCTTCCAGCGACCTAGCGCAGACCAGGACTTCGGCCATTCTCGATTATGGAACGGACCTGCGGGTAACGCTTTCCATCAATCACCATCATGATTTCGGACCACGCTTCCAAGACGCCTCTTTCCGCTTTGAAGGTGACAGGGGTGCCGCCATGGTCAAACTGGGTCTCCTGCTCAATTACCCTGAAGGCGAACCAGACGAACTGTGGATCGCGTCCAAAGGAGGCCCCTGGGAAAAAATAACCTTGGAAGGACGTTGGTTCCCAGATGCCTTCATCGGAACCATGGCGAACCTGCAACGCTTTTCGGCAGGTGAAGACGAGATTCTCCACACGTCTGTAGAAGACGCATGGCATACAATGGCACTCGTCGAGGCCTGCTACCAATCCAACGCCTCTGCATCGGTGCCGGTCCCAAAAAACTGATTGGCCGAATTGGCATAGGCACCCACTGAGGTTTAGGAGTGATGATGGCGAATTTAACCGGGCAGACGGCGGTGGTTACGGCAGCGGCGCAAGGCATCGGACGCGCCTCTGCTATCGCCCTTGCGAAAAACGGCGCACATGTCATCGCAACCGATATCAACGAGAAGAGGTTGCTGGAACTGGAAGGCACGGCGGGGATCGAAATCCGAAAGCTCGACGTGCGTGACGATGTCGCAATCAAATCGCTCTTTGCCGGACTGCGTGGCGTCGATGTCTTGTTCAATTGTGCCGGCTACGTCCACAACGGAACGGTTTTGGATTGCACGGATGAGGAGCTGGACTTCGCTTACGATATTAACGTGAAATCCATGGTACGGACGATACGCGCAGTTCTTCCAGGAATGTTGGCACGCGGCGGCGGCGCAATCATCAATATGGCTTCGGTAGCCAGCAGCGTTACAGGCGTACCGTCACGTTTTGTTTATACAACGACCAAAGCCGCTGTCATCGGATTGACGAAATCGGTTGCTGCCGATTTCGTCAAACAGGGAATTCGCTGCAACGCGATCTGCCCCGGTACGGTCGAAACGCCGTCCCTCCACGACCGCCTCAGGGCACAAGGGGACTATGAGAAGGCACATGCGGCATTCGTCGCCCGTCAACCGATCGGCCGCATAGGAGAACCGGACGAAGTCGCCGATCTCGTGGTCTATCTTGCGACAGCAACATACACAACCGGTCAGATCCACGTCATTGACGGCGGATGGTGCTTGTAAATAAGCGCGTGTCTTGGGTGCTTGCCGCGCGATGCGTCGGTTGCAAGCGGAATGGATATGAGCAGGTAGCTGGCCGGGCGCAACAAACAAAGACCTGCACCGCGCGAAATTGGGGACGCAATCCGATAGAGGCGCATCCGGCGTTGTCGAGATAAGGGGCTTTGTCCACGAGTCGCTTACCGCGCAGGCAATGACCGTGGGTGTGCGTCGTGTTGGTTTCGAGCACCACGACGCCAAAGGCGCATTCGTGTAGGTGCGACGTCACCTTTTGTCTTCAGTGCCATGAATGAACGCAGCGTCCTGCTGCCTACTCAAGCTCATTGCATGCAACAATAGCAAGATCGGTACCTATGCCAAGCTGGTGGACGACCGGAATGGCACGGCGTATTCCAATGGCAACATCTTCTTCAGCACGCAATCCGCACTCGACGTCAAGATTTTGCGGGTGGCGGATGAACTCCAGACCCATTCCATGCCTGTGATCGAACACTGCTACCGCGAGTTTTTGCGTCACAATCACGACCCTGAAGAGCGTGACTATCCCGATCCTGCTGACCAGATACGCGAGGTCCTGATCCACGGTCACTACATGTCAGTGAAAGACATCGAGATTCGTTTGGGATACGACTTGACCGATTTCCAAGGACGTCCCGAGGTTTTTCAGATCGAAGCACTGCATAAAAAGCAGCGCGATACCTGTGGCGACGTCTAGCCGGTCGGATCGCCTGCTTCCCCCAGCTGAAATTCTGACCGCAAGTGGTGCCACGGCCTGAAACGGCTCATCGCCGCCCCGACCACACCGGACGTAACCTACTATTCTATCAAAGGAAATTTGGTGGGTGATGCAGGACTCGAACCTGCGACCCGCTGATTAAGAGTCAGCTGCTCTACCGCCTGAGCTAATCACCCGCCGGGGGAGGCGCGCTATAGCAGAGGGTTTTCGCCGAGTCCATGCGCCCGAAAGGGTTAGATGATCCCCGCCGAATGACGGGGGATTTCGACCTGACGGTGCACGTGCACGCTGAGCAGGAGCCCGAAGCCGAACATCACCGTCAGCATCGCCGTTCCGCCGTAGGAGATCAGCGGCATGGGGATGCCCACCACGGGAATCAGCCCCATCACCATCGATGCGTTGATCATGATGTAGAAGAAAAAGTTGAGGATAATCCCGATCGCCAGAAGGCGGCCGAACTGGCTGCGCGCGCTCATCGCAATCTGCACGCCATAGCCGATCACCACGGCGAAGAGGATGAGCAGCGCAATGCAGCCGACGAAGCCGAATTCCTCGCCGTAATTCGTGAAGATGAAGTCGGTCTCCTTCTCGGGCAGGAAGTTGAGCCGGCTCTGGGTGCCCTGCAGGAACCCCTTGCCGGTGACGCCGCCCGAGCCGATGGCGATCTTGGCCTGGGTGATGTTCCACCCTGCCCCCAGCGCATCGGATTCCGGATCGAGGAAGGTCAGCACGCGGGCCTTCTGGTAATCGTGCAGTACGAACTGCCAAGCCAGGGGAATGGCGGCGGCCACGGCCGCGACCGTCGGCCCGATCCACCACCAGGACAGCCCTGCAAGGAACAGCAGCGAGACGCCATCCGCCACCAGGATCAGCGTCGTCCCGAGGTTGGGCTGGATTGCGACCAGCGCCGCCGGCATACCGATCATGATCAGCGGAATCGCCAGACGCAGCGGCTTGGAGACATCCTCCACGCTGAGGCCGTGCAGATAGCGCGCCAGCGCCAGCACCAGGGCAATCTTCATCGGTTCGGACGGCTGAAGTTCCAGCGGGCCGAGGGTAATCCAGCGCTGCGCGCCCAGACCGACATGCCCGGCGATCTCCACCGCGACAAGAAGCAGGAGCGAAACCAAATAGGCCGGATAGGCGAAGCTCATCCAGAAACGCACATCTACGAGCGCCACGACGATCATCAGCAGGAAACCGACGACGAAGCGTATCATCTGCTTGTCGGCCCAGGGCGAGAACGAAGCGCCAGCCACCGAATAGAGCATCGAGAAACCGATGCAGGCAATGATGGTGACCAGCAGCACCACGCCCCAATTGATCTCGTAGAGCTTGTCCACGTAGGAGAGCGTGCGCCGTGCGATGGCGTAGGGGCGCGTGATCATGCTCCCGACCTCGCGACCGCCGGAACCAGCTGGGCGGCATGTGCCGGATAGGCGGTCGGCATCCTCGCCGGATCGCGCTGCTGCGCGTGCAACAGGATGTCGCGCGCCATCTGCACCTGGTAGTGGGCGATCGCCGCGCCATGCTCGATGATGACCGAACAGGCATAGCGCGGATTGTCGACCGGCGCGTAGGCGATGAACAGGGCATGCTCGCGCAGATTCCAGGGCAACTGCCTGTTCCTCTTCATGCCGGTAAGGCGTTCTTCGCGCGTGATGCGCCGGACCTGAGCAGTGCCCGTCTTGCCGGCCATCTCGAAACCGGGCTCCGGAATGCGCCAGGCATAGGCGGTACCGATGACCTCGTTGGTGACGGCGTTCAGGCCGCCGCGCACGGCAGCGAAGGCCGTATCGGAAAACGGCAGTTTGGCTGGAACCGTCCGCGGCTGCAGTGTCGTGCCGACCTCGTGGACGATGCGCGGCACAAGCGCTTTGCCGCTGGCAATACGCGCGGACAGCATGCAGAGTTGCAGCGGGGTCGTCAGCACATAGCCTTGGCCGATGCCGTTGATCAGGGTTTCGCCCTGTTGCCAGGGGACACCGAACCTCGCCAGCTTCCAGGCGCGGCTCGGTATGAAGCCGCCGACCTCTCCGGGCATTTCAATGCCGGTCGGCGCGCCAAGGCCGAGCGCGCGCGCCGCAGCGCTCATCTTGTCGATGCCGAGCCGGCGCGCCACTTCATAAAAGAAGATGTCGCAGGACTCGGCGATGCCGCTGTGCAGGTTGACCTCGCCGTGGCCGCCCTTCTTCCAGCAATGGAAATCGTGATCTCCGAGCGTCAGTGTGCCGGTGCAGAAGACCTGGAGATCGGCGAGCCCGTTGTCGACGGCAGCCAGCGCCATGGCCGGCTTGAAGGTCGAGCCCGGCGGATAGGTACCGCTGATGGCCTTGTTGAGCAGGGGCTTGTGATCGTCGTCGAGCAAGGCGTGCCATTGCTCGTTGCTGATGCCGATGTTGAAGAGGTTGGGGTCGTAGCCAGGCGTCGAAGCCAGCGCCAGCACGTCGCCGTTGGTCGTGTCCATGACGACGCAGGCCGCGCTGTTGTCGCCCAGCTGCTGCTCGACGAAGCGCTGCAGATCGCAGTCGATTGTGAGATAGACGTCCTCTCCCGGCACGCCCGGCACGCTGCTCAACTGACGGATGACGCGGCCATAGGCGTTGACTTCGACACGGCTAAGGCCGCCCTTTCCGCGCATCTGCCGGTCGAACTCTTTCTCGATGCCGCGCTTGCCGACGCGGAATCCCGGCAGGTCCAGAAGCGGATCGTCGTCACCCTTCTTGTCGTCCGGGCTCGCCGCCGCGACGTAGCCCAGCACATGGGAGAGCTGCTCGCCGTACGGATAGGATCGCGTCTCGCCAACATCGGGCTGGACGCCGGGCAGATAGGGAAGGTGCAGATTGATGCGCGCGAATTCATCCCAACTTAGATTCTCCACAACGGGCACCGGAGCGAATTTCTTGTTCTGGGCGATGTCGTGGAGCACGCGCTCCTTCTGCCGCGGCGTCAAAAGGATGATCTTGCCGATCTCGTTCAGGGCGGTCTCGACGCCGTCGGTCGCCTGCTCGGCGATGATGACCACGCGATAGTTCCGCCGATTGCTGGCCAGTGCGACGCCGAAGCGGTCGTATATGGTGCCTCTCGGCGGCGCGACCAGCCGCTGGTTGACGCGGTTGTCCTCGGCTTCGGTCATGTATTCGCTGCCGTTGACGATCTGCAACTGATAGAGCCGCCCGGCGAGCAGCCCGAAGACGGCCGTCATGCCGCCAGTCAGCATCAGCGAGCGGCGCGTGAAACTCGCGTAGCGGCTTTTGTCCTTGCGGTCGAACAGAGGCATCAGATGTCGCTCCGCAACGGCCCGACGAGGCGGCGGTGCACGAAGCCCAGCAGGAACGCCATCGGCACGTAGAACAGCACCGTCACGAAGAATTCCTTCACGTACGGCGCCAGCGGAACCAGCCTCCCGAAGTAGACCCCGACAATCGTATAGTCCGTGCTGCAGGCGATGAGCGCCGCCGTCGCGAAGCCAAGCACCGCGGCCCAGCCGGACAGTCCGGCAAAAGCGTCGCGCTGGCGGTCGATGACGGCATAGGTGGCGACGAACGACGCGGCCCAGATGCCGGGCGGCCCGCCGGACATGATGTCCTCCAGGACTCCGATCGCGAACGCCCAGCCCGGCGACATCAGGTCCGGACGCACCAGGCACCAAAAATAAACTGGCATCAGCGAGAGCAGCGGCGGCGGCACCCAACCGCCCAGAAAGGAAATCGGCAGATTGGCCACAAGCACGCCCAGCACCCCGAACAACACTGGGATGATGCTGGAGACCAATTTGCTGCCCATGATGCTACCGACGCGTTCCATGGTGCGATCTCACTCGACACCGTCATCGGCGGTGCCGCCAGCGGGAGCAGGCTGCGTCGCACCCGGGACCTTCTTGGCGGCCGGAGGCTGGACAGGCGCAACGGTAACGGCCGGCGTGGCCGGCGGCGCCTGTGCCAAGTCTGCGCCCGGCCCTGCTGGCGTCGGACCGCCCCCCTGCGGCGTTGCCGGGGTCGTGGTATCCGGCGGCGGCGCCTCGGGCGGCAGTCCCGCAGCCGTGACTGGAAGATCGTTCGACGTCAGCGCCGGCGGCTGCTCGGGCGGCTGCTTGAAATCGAGGATCTCTACGTCCTGCGCCGTGCTCAGGTCGGCGAACAGCGCCACGCGGTAACCCTTGCCGTCGGCGACGACCGTGCCGATCGGCAGACCGGCCGGCAGGATGCCCCCGTCGCCCGAACTGACCACCTGATCGCCTACGGCCAACTGCCTGCCCTGCGAGAAGGTGTCGATCACCGGAGAAGCGGAATTGTCGCCCGCGATGATGGCATGGACGCTGCCGGGCTCGATGGTCACCGGGATGCGGCTGTTCAGGTCGGTGAGCAGGATAACCCAGGAGGTGCGCTCTCCGGCGAGGAAAATGCGCCCAATCATGCCGCGCGCGTCCACCACAGACTGCCCCGGCTTGATCCCGTTGTTCTTGCCGGCGTCGAGAATCATCGTCTGCAGGAAGGGATGGCTGGCCCGTCCGATCACGCGCGCCACCACGGAGGACAGTGCCGGATCTGGCACCGCGTGCAGCAGAAGCTGGTAGCGCTTGAGCCGGTCGTCCAGGGCGATGGCCGTGCTGTGCCATTGGCGCAGGCGCGCGTTTTCCTCCTTGAGCCGCAGGTTTTCCTGATAGACGGTGAAAATCTCGCCGATCGAACCGATCCAGCGGTTGGCCACATTGACCGGCGCGCGGGAGGCCTCGAGCGCCGGCATCATCCAGTCCATGACATGCGCACGTGCGCGATCGAAGATCGACGATTGCGCCTTGCCGATTAGAATGAGCGCCACCGCAAGCGCGGCGACGATGATCAGCGGGAGGTGCGCGCTACCTCGCGTTCGCGCAATTCTCCATGTCCCGTTCGCCATGCTCGACCCAGCCTACGCAACATTAACCCCCGGTGAAACTAGAACGCGGTCGTCAGAACGTGCCGCATGCCTTTCGTGTTTTCCAGGACCCGTCCGGTACCAAGCGCCACGCACGACAAGGGATCGTCGGCGATGGACACCGGCAGACCCGTCTCTTCGCGCAACACCTGGTCGAGATTGGCGAGCAGCGAACCGCCGCCCGTCAGAACGATGCCCTTGTCGACGATGTCGGCGGCAAGTTCCGGCGG
>DAIDUA010000035.1 GCA_027456965.1 Alphaproteobacteria bacterium
GTCGCTGGCGGACATTTATGCCTCCAACAGCCCGAAGGCGCGGGCCATGATCTCGATGGGATGCTCGGGCTCCGGCGCGGCGACCGGCTCGCCGTCCTTGGCCGCCAATTCCTTGACGTTCTCGACGATATGCTGGGCGGCGAGCGGACAATCCGAGACGATATGGCCGCGGGCCTTCTCCAGGGCCGTGCGGAAAACCGGCCGGCCTACCTTGACCGCCAGCTCGTGCGTTTCTTTCATCACGCCGAAGGTGCCGCCGTGGCCCGAGCAGCGCTCGATCACGTCGATCGGCGTGTCGGGAATGAGCTTCAGCATCTCGGCGGCCTTCGGTCCCATGGCCTGGGCGCGCGCGTGACAGGGCAGATGCACCGTGACGCCTTCCGGCACCGGCTTCAGATCGGCCGGCAGGCCTTCCTTCTTGGCGATGTCGACGACGTATTCGTCGATGTCGAAGGTCGCCTTGGCGAGCTTCTTCACGTCCGCGTTATCCGGAACGATCAGCGGCCATTCGAATTTCAGCATCAGCCCGCAGGACGCGGTGAGCGCGACGACGTCGTAGCCCTCGTCGATCAGCTTGACCAGTTCCTTCGAGACCTTCGCGGCATTCCCGGCGACGCGCGCCAGGTCCGCCTGTTCCAGGAACGGCATGCCGCAGCAGCCCGGATAGGCCACACGCGTCTCGACGCCGATGTGATTGAGCACCGCGCGCGCCGCCATGCCGGTCGCCGGCTTGTTGTAGTTGACGAAGCAGGTGGCATAGAGCGCCGCCTTGCGCTTGCCGAAGGCCGGCGCCGTCCGGTTCGCCGCTATCGGCTCGCCTTGGTCGGCGGCCACGAAAGTCTTGCTGTGGAATTTCGGCAATTTGGCGTCGCGGTCGATGCCGGTCACCGCTTCCATCGCGGGCCGCGTCAGCGTGTTGCTCTTGTCCGAGGCCCAGTTGACGATCGGCGACACGAAACGCGCCAGTCGCCCGTTGCGGTCCATCTCGGCGAGTTGGCTCTGGGTGAAATCCTTCTTGCCCTGTTTCGCTGCCGCCGCGCGGGCCCGCAGCATCAGATGCGGGAAATCGAGATTGAAGGCGTGCGGCGGCACATACGGGCACTTGGTCATGAAGCACATGTCGCACAGCGTGCAGGCTTCCACGACCTTGCCGAAATCCTCCGACTTCACGCCGTGCATTTCGTCCGGACTGGCATCGATCAGATCGAACAGGCGCGGAAAGGAATCGCACAGATTGAAGCAGCGCCGGCAGCCGTGACAGATGTCGAAGACGCGCCGCATCTCGGCATCGAGCTTTTCGGCGTCGTAAAAATCGTCGCTGCGCCAATCGATCGGATGGCGGGTGGGAGCGTCGAGACTGCCTTCACGGGACATGCGAATAGCGAATAGGGAATGGCGAATAGAGGGAGCGAATGGTGAGTAGCGGTAACGATCCCTATTCGCTACGCGCTACTCCCTATTCGCGTCTTTCTTACTTCCCGAGCGTATCGAGCGCCCGCTGGAAGCGGCCGGCGTGGCTCTTCTCCGCCTTGGCCAGCGTCTCGAACCAGTCGGCGATCTCGTCGAAGCCTTCCGAACGGGCCGTCTTGGCCATGCCCGGATACATGTCGGTGTATTCGTGGGTCTCGCCCGCAATCGAGGCCTTGAGGTTCAGCGAGGTATCGCCGATGGGTTCGCCCGTCGCCGGGTCGCCGACGGCCTCCAGGAATTCCAGATGGCCGTGCGCATGACCGGTCTCGCCTTCGGCGGTCGAGCGGAACACGGCGGAGACGTCGTTGTAGCCTTCGACGTCGGCCTTTTGTGCGAAATAGAGGTAGCGCCGGTTGGCCTGGCTTTCGCCGGCGAAGGCGTCTTTGAGATTCTGTGCGGTCTTACTGCCTTTCAGGGTCGGCATTTGTCTCTCCTTCGGGTTGTATATGACGCGTCGCGCGCGTCGGCTGATCCCGGCGGCAACAATGCTTCTGCAATCTCCCCAAGTCAACAGTTTAGAATTATTCTAAATTGCAGCTACGCGGTCTTCAGTGCCGGCGGACGTGCACGACGACATCGACGCGTTTGATCTGGGTCCCCGGGGGCGGCGTCGGCAAGCCGGCGACCGCGATGTCGGGACCCGGAATGTCGATCAGGGAACTCTCGTCCTCGCAGTAGAAGTGCTGATGATCGGCGGTGTTCGTGTCGAAATAGCTGCGCGTCGGATCCACAACCACCTGCAGCAGCAGCCCCGCCTGGGTGAACTGGTGCAGCGTGTTGTAGACGGTCGCCAGAGAGACCTTGACGCCCTCGGAGACGGCCTCGGCATGCAGCATTTCCGCGGTCAGGTGACGGTGGCCGTTGCGGAACAGCAATTTGGCCAGTTCGTTGCGCTGGCGCGTGGGCCTGAGGCCTGCGTGGCGCAAGCGCATAGTCGCGGTTTCGTTGGCGGTTTCCCGCAGCTTTCTACGCATGGACGTTTGTCCTTAATCACTCGCTTTTGTGAGCCGTTGTGTCTATGACACCAGGGTCACAACTTGCTAGAATAGCACAGTGATCGTTAGAATGCTTCTAACTTAGAACTTTTCTAACGTAGAAATTGTCGCATGCGGCCATCTGTCAAGGCCGCATGCTAAAGCGTTGAAGGATCAGCAAAAGTGGACACGCCAAACCCTGCAAGGAAATCGAGCTTCGACCTGGCGGGCCTCCTGGCCTGCGCCAAGGGCGAGCTTTTCGGCCATGGCAACGCGCGTCTGCCGATGCCGCCCATGCTGATGTTCGATCGAATCACCAAAATCTCCGAACGCGGCGGCAGCCACGACAAGGGCCTGATCACCGCCGAGATGGATGTGCATCCCGATCTGTGGTTCTTCAAATGCCATTTCCAGAACGATCCGGTGATGCCGGGCTGTCTCGGTCTGGATGCGATGTGGCAGATGGTCGGCTTCTTTCTCGGCTGGCTCGGCGGGCTCGGCAAGGGCCGCGCGCTCGGCGTCGGCGAAGTGAAGTTCAGCGGCATGGTGCTGCCGTCCAACAACGTCGTCAGCTACGCCATCGATTTCAAGCGCGTGATCATGCGCCGCCTCGTCGTCGGCATCGCTGACGGCATCATGAAGGTCGACGGCCAGGTGATCTACGAAGCGAAGGATTTGCGCGTCGGCCTGTTCAGCGACGAAGCCGCCGGCGCGACCGCCTGAACACGGAATTCGCCCGTCAGGCTCAGGGCGCGACAGCGCATTCATGCGGAGCCCCGCAGCATGAGCGCTCACTAGCAGAAGGAATCCGTCCATGAGGCGCGTCGTCGTCACCGGGATGGGCATTGTCTCCTCGATCGGCAACAACACCCAGGAAGTCACCGCGTCGTTGCGCGAGGCGAAGTCCGGCATCAGCGCCGCGCCGACCTACCGCGACATGAACTTCCGCAGCCAGGTGGAAGGCAGCGTCAAGATCGATCTCGACGCCATGATCGACCGCCGCGCCAAGCGCTTCATGGGCGACACCGCCGCCTATGCCTGGCTGTCGATGGATCAGGCGATCCGCGATTCCGGGCTTGAGGAAAAGGACGTCGTCAACGAACGTACCGGCCTGATCGTCGGCTCGGGCGGCCCCTCCACGCGCACGCTGGTGGCCGCCGCCGATATCGCGCGCAGCACCGGCCCCAAGCGGGTTGGGCCCTTCGCGGTGCCCACGGCGATGTCGTCGACCTGCTCGGCGGTGCTGTCCACCTGGTTCAAGATCAAGGGCGTCAATTATTCGATCAGCTCGGCCTGCGCCACCAGCGCGCACTGCATTGGCAACGCCGCCGAGATGATCCAATGGGGCAAGCAGGATGTGATGTTCGCCGGCGGCGGCGAGGAACTCGACTGGACGCTGTCGGTGCTGTTCGACGCGATGGGCGCCATGTCGTCCAAGTTCAACGCGACGCCGCAAAAGGCCTCGCGGGCTTTCGACAAGGACCGCGACGGCTTCGTCATCCCCGGCGGCGGCGGCGTGGTGGTGCTGGAAGAACTAGAACACGCCAGGGCGCGCGGCGCCAAGATCTACGGCGAACTGGTGGGCTACGGCGCCACCTCCGACGGCCACGACATGGTGGCGCCGTCGGGCGAAGGCGCGGTGCGCTGCATGCGCCAGGCGCTGGCCACCGTGAAGGGCCCCATCGACTACATCAACGCGCACGGCACCTCGACGGTGGTGGGCGACGTCACCGAAGTCACCGCGATGCGCGAAGTGTTCGGCGATAAGATCCCGCCGATCAATTCCACCAAGTCGCTGGCCGGCCATTCGCTGGGCGCCACCGGCGCCCAGGAGGCGATCTTCTCGCTGCTGCAGATGCAGGGCGGTTTCATCGCCGAGAGCGCCAATATCGAGGAACTCGATCCCGAAATCGCCGATGCGCCGATCGTCAGGAGCCGCATCGACAACGCCCGGCTGGAACGCGTGCTGTCCAACAGTTTCGGCTTCGGCGGCACCAATGCTACGCTGGTCTTCCAGCGCCATGGCGTCTGAGGCTCCGCGCCGCCGCGTGACGGCGTATGCTCCTTGCATGTGCAAGGTGGGGTTCTTGCCACGCGTCCCGAATTGAGACAGAGAATTTCCATGACCAAGCCTACGGACTTGATGGACGGCAAACGCGGGCTGGTGATGGGAGTCGCCAACGACCATTCCATCGCCTGGGGGATCGCGCGCGCGCTGTCGGCCCAGGGCGCCGAGATCGCCTTCACCTATCAGGGCGACGCGCAGGCCAAGCGCGTCCGCCCGCTCGCCGAATCCATCGGCTCGGAGATCGTCCTGGCGGGCGATGTCGAAAACGACGAGCAGCTCGACGCCGCCTTCGACACGCTGAAGCGCGAATGGGGCGGGCTCGATTTCCTGGTCCACGCCATCGCCTATTCCGACAAGAACGAGCTGAAGGGCCGCTACGTCGACACCACGCGCGACAACTTCGCGCGCTCGCTATCGATCTCCTGCTATTCCTTCACCGCGGTGGCGCGCCGTGCCGCGCGGCTGATGACGGCGGGCGGCGCGATGGTGACGCTGACCTATCTGGGCGCCAGCCGTGTCATGCCGAACTACAATGTGATGGGTGTCGCCAAGGCGGCGCTGGAAGCCAGCGTGCGCTACCTTGCCGCCGATCTCGGGCATGACGGCATCCGCGTCAACGCCATCAGCGCGGGGCCGATGCGCACCCTCGCCGGTTCCGCGGTGGGCGATGCGCGCATGGTGTTCAAATGGAACAAGGCGCACAGCCCGCTGAAGCGCACCATCGAACTCGATCATGTCGGCGGCGCGGCGCTGTATCTGCTCAGCGATCTCGCGGCGGGGGTCACCGGCGAGGTGCATTTCGTCGATGCCGGATTCAATGTGGTGGGCATGCCGCCGACGGCGGACCTCAAGGGCTGGATCGCGCCCGACAACGGGGAGAAGGCCGATGCGAACGGGGAAAGTTGAAGTTTTCGCATTCCTGACGGTTTTGCTGACCGCGACAGCCGCCAATGCCGGCTGGCAGGACGTCGCCTCGCGCTACGATCAGGCGCGCTTCGCCAAGCTGGCGGAGTCGCGCGCTGCGGGCTTGGCCCAGATCGACCAGCCCGGCGGCATGGGCGACAGGTCCGCGATCCATGAAACG
>DAIDUA010000036.1 GCA_027456965.1 Alphaproteobacteria bacterium
CTCGCGCAGCTGCGAGACGAACCGCGCGTTCTCCTCGAAATGATTGAGGGCCGCGGTCTCGGTCAGTTCGACTACCAGGCGGTCGGCGATGGACGCATTCGCGCCGACATAGTCGACGAAGGACTGCAGCCAAGCGATGTCGCAGGAGGTCGTGCCCGAGACGTTGACGCTCAGCGTGACGTCCTGGTGCGCCCGGAGCATGGCGACGGTCATCTCCAGCGCGTGGCGGTCGACCAGCCGGACCAGGCCGAGCTGCTCGGCCGCGGGAATGAACTGGCCCGCCGCCACGACGCTGCCGTCCTCTCGCATCATGCGCAGCAGGCATTCGTATTCCTTGGTTTGCCGGCTGCGGGCATCGACGATCGGCTGATAGGCGAAGACCAGACGCTTGTCCTTCAGCGCCGCCAGCACCTCGTCTGCCACGGCCATCAGGCGCACACGGGCGCCGTCGCGCTGGGGCGAACGCTGGTACATGTAGAAGCCGTCGCGGCCGGCGCCGCGGGCCCGCTCCAGCGCCTCTTCCGCGCGCAGCATCGCTTCCTGGCTGGACGCCGCGCCCGAAGGCAGCGACACCGCGCCGACCGACGAGGTGGCGGCGACCTTGCCCGCCCGCGTGTCGATCACCTTGTCGCGCACCATGGCGCGCAACCGGTCCGCAACGATGACGATCTCGCGGTCCGTGCAGTTCTTCAGGATGACGCCGAACTTGTTGCCCGCCGTGCGGCCGATCACGTCGCTCGACCGCGAGGAGCGCGACAGCCGCTCGCCGACGGCGACGATGACTTCGTCCGCGGCGTCGAAGCCGTAGGAATCGTTGATCATCGCCAGCCGGTCGATGGAGGCGACCAGGAAGGCGCACTGATGTTCCTCGCGCTTCGCGGACTCGATGGCCGAGGCCAGTTCGGCGCGCAGCGAATTGCGGTTGAGATGGCCGGTCAATTCGTCGCGCGTGGCGAGATAGGTCAGCCTCTGGGTTTCGCGCTTGCGCTCGGTGATCTCGCGCATCACGCCGGCGAGGCGCTCCGTGGCCCCGTCGGCGTCGGGAATGCGCACGCCGAGCATGACGAACCACACCGAACCGAGCGCGGTGGCCAGTTCGACGTCGAGGTCGAAGGAGATGTTCTCCCGCGCGCGGCTGTCGAGGATGGCGGAGAGCTTGTTGCGCCCCTCGGGGCTCATCAGGCCGAGCAGCGAGCGGCCGTGATGCACCTTTCCGGCGATCAGCTGATGGGGCAGGATTTCCCGCGCGCCGTCCCACACGATCACATCGTCGGCGGGCGTCCAGTTGAAACCGACAATGCCCGCGCCCGTCAGCGCCAGCTGCAGATGCTCGGCATCCTGCACGCTACGCAACGCGTCAACGCGTTCCACTGGCTTCTTCTGAAGCATCGGATTCAACACGGTCCACCACCACACGCCGGTTTCCGGCCTTTGGACGTGATGATGACGGCGCCGGTCTTAAAAAACTCGTAACTCTTGCGGCAACCAATCCGCTTCCCGGCCGTGGTCCGCGCTTTGCCTTAAGAACAGGTTATGACGACGATCGCGGCCACAACAGTTCTTACCTGCGCAGCCTTCCGGCGCGGCGGCGAACGCGTGCACGACGTCGGGAAATCCGCATCGCATCGGCAATTCCATGGTGAATGCGACAGGCCGTGCGATCCGCGGGCCGTCGCCGCCGCCGAGACGGCGCAACGCGCATCGTGCCAATGCGGCACAGCTGAATCTGCCTCGTTTTGGAACGGGCCGCGCCTCAAGCCCGCTTTCGCCGCCCAGGTGATCGCGCAGGCCACGGCGAAGCCCGCGCCATGGACGGATTCAGCGTATGCGGCGTATCACCAGAGAGCCGTCCGCACCGCGCTGCTGTTCGACCGAAATCTTTGAGCCGCGGGCCAGCGCGAGGACGACTCCCAAAAGTCCCGCCGCCGAGAACAGCAGCAGCGCCATGAAGGCGTGCGAATCTTTCGCCAGCAGCGAACAGGAGGCCGCCAGCAACGCCACCGCGCCGAACACCAGATGCACACCGGGCCGGCGCATCAGGCCGCGGCGCGCGATCACCAGCACCGCAACAAGGCAGACGACTTGCGGAATGACCGCCAAAGCGACGACGCCGATGGCGGCCGACCAGATGCCCGCCGCGCAGGCGCCGGCAAGGAGAGCGGCGGCGAAGGCGGGCTTGGGCGTGCGCCGCAGGCCCGCGAACACCGCCAGCGCGAGCAGCGCCACGGCGAGCGTGGTGACCATCACCGCCACGGCATCGGGCGCGATGCGCGACAGCGTGCTCGCCGCCAGAGCGGCGTAGAGCACGCAGGCAAAGCGCAGATAGAGACGGATGACGGGACGAGCGCCGTTCGTGGCGATCCAGGCCGCCGCCGCGGCGAGCGCGAGAACGACGGCGAAGGGGCTCATCGCCGCCTCGCCAAGTCCGCTAGCTGCGCTTTCGTCGCCTCAAGCTCGCGCTCGACGCGGGCCAGGCGAGTTTCGACATCCGCCGGCGCCTTCGGAACCGGCGTCGAAACGCCCGCATGAAGGGCGACGTCTTCGGGCGCGGCGCCGATCAGGGCGGCGATCAGGCGTACCTCCTGCTCGGACAGCTCGCGCTGGTCCTTCCACAACAGCGCGAGAACGTCCGGCGTCAGGCCGAGCGCCGCCGCCAGCATCTCGCGCGACAGGCCCACGGCCGCCAGACGCGCGTCGAACCATTCTGCGTCGAAGAACAATGCCATGGCGGAAGTCTAATGCTTTGCCATTTCGCGTAACAGCCGGCGAGGCCAAGATTGGGTGGCGCCGCCGCAGGCCCCCGGCGCCGCGCCCCAAACACGCCGTGTCGAAGCGCCTGAATGGATGGAATTGGGCATATGACCGGGTGTCCCAGCTTGCCTGGAACGACAGCAATATCGGCGGCGCCTCAATTCGTGCGTCTCGGTCACGAATCTTTTTTCGCGCATACGGCATCCATTGTGATGGCGGCGGAGCTTCCGGGCAAATACTCGTTATCCCCGGCAGTCCACGCTTTCGCGGACTGTCGCGCCAGCGGATCCCAACAAAGTGCTTCCGTCCGCGTCGCGCAGTCGTAGCGATCCCGAGCCGCGACCCGGCCAGTGTCGTCGGCTCCGCACTTCATCTCTTCGCATGTGGCGACATAGACGAGGTCCGTCGCGGCTTCCGCACAGACGCGGCCCGCATCGTACATTGCGGTCAAGGACGGCGATTGAACCGTGAGCCAATTTTCCGCCAACGCGCGCGTCGTGCCCAAGGCGAGCAGAACGCCCGCAAGCAACAATGGTTTCGCATGGCCCAGCCGGCCCCACCGGGCGGTCCTGACACCCGCCATGGCTTTCGTCCCGTTGCGCGCTATTGCGGGTGATAGTCGGCGTGACCGAGATAGGCGGCGCCGATCACACGGCCATAGCCGCCCTGCTGCACGACGACGACCACGCCGTCATGCG
>DAIDUA010000037.1 GCA_027456965.1 Alphaproteobacteria bacterium
CGCGGTTCCATCACGGCGACGCCCATCGACGCGAACTTCCTGACCACCGATAACCACAACGCCATGGCCATGCGGATCGTCGGCTCGTCCGCGTTCTCGACGGTGTTCACGGGCGGCATCTTCAATTCCGGCACGATCACCGCGGGCGCCAGCAGCACCGGCATCGTGGCCCCGTCGAACAGCGCCACGGCGATGTTGATCGACACCTACACGACGCTCGGGCCGAACCTCGGCGGCAAGAACGCCAGCGATCAGGCCGCGCTGGTCAACACCAACGCGACGGGCAACGGCACGATCTCGGCCTCCGTCTCCGGCACGCGCGGCGGCGTCGCCAACGCGATCGTCATCGGCACGAACAGCTCGGTGCCGTCGATCATCAATTCGGGCAAGATCACGGCCTCGGCGACCACCACCGACGCGACGCTCAACGGTTCGCTCGCCAGCGGCGGCAATCCCGTCGCGGCCTATGCGATCCAGGATTATTCCGGCACGCTGACGTCGATCTACAACACGGGCACGATCTCGGCCGTCGCGGGCGTCTCGGCCGGCTCCGCGGTGCCGACGGCGCTGGACAACAACAATCAGATCGCCGTCGCCATCGCCCTGTCGGGCAACACGGCGACCCCGTCGGGCGCCGGCGTCACGATCACCGATCAGGCGACGGCAACGGCCGGCGCCGCGATCAACGGCAACATCATCTACGGCACCGGCGACAACCAGCAGCTCATCATCAACGGCACCGGTCCGGCCACGCTGGCCACGGTCGTCGGCAATGTCAGCTACGGCAACACCGGCAGCGCCGCCATCGCGGATCAGCTCAAGATCGGCGCCTATGGCTATCTGAACGGCAAGGTGACGGCGGGCAGCGGTCCGGGCGTGGACATCACCGTGGCGTCGAACGGCACGCTGCTGCTGCAAAACGACACGACCTCGCTCAACGCGGCCGGCGTCAATATCGCGGCCAACGGCGCGCTCAGCCTCGGCGTCTCGCAATCGCTGACCAGCACGGGCGTGATCGACTCCTCGGGCCAGGTGAACCTCGCCGCGGGCGCCAAGCTCGGGGTGTCCTATAACAGCTTCGTGCCGCAAGGGACGCGTGACTTCGTCCTGATCACGGCGCCGCACGGCCAGATGAATGTCGATCCCAATACGATCGCTCTCGCCAACACGTCGCTGGCAAGCGACGTGTCGAGCGGCGGCAGTCTGCCCTACCTCTTCCAGGTCGCCACTCTTCAGCAGACATCCGCCGCGAGCGGCGATGCGCTCGTGCTGCATGTCGCGCCGAAAACGCTTGGTACGGCTTTCACGTCGACGACCCTGGGCCTGACGAGCTACGCCGCACAGCTCTTCCCCTACGCCAACGCGCCCTTGACCAACTACAACACGCTGGGCTCGGCGCTCGTCAACGGCATCCACAACGCCACAGAGGCGCAGACCGCGTACGATTCCTTCGCGCCGAACGACACCGGCGGCAGCCGCGCCATCGCCATCTCCAGCACCGACGGGGCGACCGGCGTGGTCGCGGCCCGCCAGCGCGCGCTGCGCCTGTACGGCAAGGAGGAAGGCGGCACCACGCTGTGGGGCGACGAATATTTCCAGATGATCAAGGACCCCGGCCAGGGAGCGCTCCAGGCCGACGGCACCAGGCTGCAGCCCGGCTTCAAGGACCACGGCTTCGGCTTCTCACTGGGCATCGACGGCGGAACGCCGAAATTCGGCTGGTACGGCGGCGCCTTCACCTTCTACACGGGCGACGTGGGCGAGCTGACGCGCAATTCGCACACCAACGAGCAGTGGTACATCCTGACCGGCTACAGCGCGTGGCGCGGCAAGGGCCTGTTCTTCGACAGCAAGCTCGATGTCGGCTACGGCCATTTCGACGGCAAGCGTTATATCAGCCTGACCACCGGCACCGGCGGCTTGGGCGCCACCTATACGCGCGAAGCGGACAACACCCATGCCGGCGCGCTGCTCTCCGGCGGCTTCAGCACCGGCGTGATGTACAAATACGGCGCGACGACCTTCATGCCGCAATTGAGCGTCGACGGCCTGCTGATGCGCGAAGAGGGCTACACCGAACACAACCCGGGCACGACGGTGGTCTGCGCAGGCACCACGGTGACGTGCGACGCCTTCGACCTCAAGGTCCAGCCCTACTACGCCAAGTCGCTGCGCATCTTCCTGGGCGCGGACGTGCGCTACGATCTCAATCTGTGGGACTTCTACCTGCAGCCCGAGGCGCGCGCCGGCTACCGCTACGACATCTTCAACGATCCGGTGAAGCTGAAGGCGGCGTTCGCCTATGCCAACACGACGGGCGCCACGCCGGCTCCCGGCACGCAGTTCCAGATGATCGGACCCGATCCGTCGCAAGGCAATTTCGTGGTCGGCGGATCGCTCGCGACCACCACCGATGCCTGGTCGCTGGGACTCAATTTCGATTTCGTGAAAGGCAGCAACGGCGTCATCGAGCAGGTCGGCACGGTCAGCCTGATCGGACGCATCTAAGGAACCGGCGAGTAGCGAATAGTTGCTATTCGCACTTCGCCACTTTCAAGAACCGCGTCACGTCTTCCTCCGGCGTGGCGAAAGAGGTGACGAGGCGCACCAGCGTGCGTCCGCCCTGCGGCGGCCCCCAATCGTAGAATACCGCGCCCTTGTCGCGCAGCCGCGCGGCCATGGCGCCGGGCAGCCAGGCGAACACCGCATTGGCCTGCACGGGATGGGCGATCTCAACGCCGGCGATGCGGCCGAGACCTTCCGCCAGCCGGCCCGCCAGCGCGTTGGCGCGGGCGGCGCAGACCAGCCAGCGCCCGCCCGTCAGATAAGCGTCGAGCTGGGCGGAAACGAAGCGCATCTTGGAGATGAGATGGCCGCTCTTCTTGCGGCGGTATTCGAAATCGCCGGCGTCCTGCGGGTGGAAGAAGATCACGGCCTCCGCGCCCAGCGCCCCGTTCTTGGTGGCGCCGAAGGACAGCACGTCGACGCCGGCGCGCCAGGTCGCTTCGGCCGGCGTGCATCCCAGATGGGCCAGTGCATTGGCGAAGCGCGCGCCGTCCATGTGCACCTTCATGCCGTTGGCGCGCGCCAGCGCCGACAGCGCTTTCGTTTCGTCCGGCGTGTAGACCGTTCCCAGTTCGGTGGATTGGGTGATGCTCAGCGCCGCCGGCTGGGCGTGATGCACGAAGCCCTTCTGGAAATGCGCCAGGGCGCGTTCGATATCGCCGGGCGCCAGCTTGGCGCCGTCGCCATCCAGCGCGACCAGCTTGGCGCCGTGAGTGAAAAATTCCGGCGCGCCGCATTCGTCGACCGCGATATGCGCTTCGCGATGGCAGAGGATCGCACCGTGCGGCGGCACCAGCGTCGCCAGCGCCAGCGCATTGGCGGCGGTGCCGCTGATCAACGGAATGACCGCCAGTTCGCGCTCGAACAACTCGCACAGACGGGCGCGCACCGTGCGCGTCAGCACGTCTTCGCCATAGGACGGCACCGCGCCGGACGCCGCGGCGCCGATCGCCGCCACGATCTCGGGCCATGCGCCATAGGCATTGTCGGATGCGAAATTCATCTACCAGCTTCCCGTGTTGGGCATCGACAGCCAGGGTTCCTTCGGCGCCAGCGCCGCACCCCTCTGCAACAGTTCGATCGAGATGCCGTCGGGCGCGCGGACGAAGGCCATGCGTCCGTCGCGCGGCGGACGATTGATCGCAACGCCGTTATTCCTGAGCTTTTCGCACGCCGCGTAGATGTCATCGACCTCATAGGCGAGGTGACCGAAATTGCGCCCGCCGGTGTAGGTTTCCTTGTCCCAATTGTAGGTGAGTTCCACCATCGGCGCCGCGTCTTTCCGCGCCTCGTCGCTGTCGGCGGGCGCCGCCAGGAAGACAAGCGTGAAGCGTCCTTTTTCGTTCGAGACGCGGCTGATCTCCACCAGTCCGAGCTTCGCGCAATAAAAATCCAAACCCGCTTCGAGATCGGCGATTCGGATCATCGTGTGCAGATAGCGCATGGTATTTCCTTCACAATTCACTGTTCAGTTGAAGCAGCGGACAAACTCGCCAGCAAGCGGATTTATATTGCGTCGCGGCAAGGATGTGCGGTGAAACGATTAGCCGCATGCGTAACTGGCTTTGCGCAAAACATTTTTTTCCAGTCTATAGGCTATGTGGCGGTGCGCGGTTTACAGCCAACACAAATGTCACGCGGCAAAACGTGAGATTTTCTCTTGCGTTTTTCGCCGCAATGTTATGAGACCTGCCTCGGTTGGAGACCGCTTCCGCACCGGGGCAACGTTAACCAAGCCTATCAAGAGCCTACGATTCTTGTTACACCCTCTGGACCGACCCGCGAACCATGTTTACGATTGCTTTAAGAACAGTAGAATGCGGTCGGACAAACCGAACGCTTGGTGGGGGACGCGTGAGCTTGGTCCGCAATGACACGGCCCGGCGCGTTTGCGCCGGGTTTAGTTTTATCAGGTACCGGTAAGAGATCCATGGAACAGCCACTACACACGCTAAGAGCCGTCCACACGAATTGGTACTCGCCAAACCGCGTCATCGCGCTGGCGGGCTCGACAGTGATTGTCATCGGTTTCGCTTGGGCCTTGTCGACGGGGTTGGCGCAGACTCTGGTCGAGAAGCTGCCCGACGTGCTGAAGGCCGAGGTGCTGCCGGAAAAGCTTCCGGACAAGACGCCGCCGCCGCCGCCGCCGGACATGAAGCAGCCGCCGCCGCCCTATGTGCCGCCGCCGGATATCGTCATCCAGACGGAAGCCGCGCCGACCAACACCATCACCACGCAGAGCAAGATGGCGACGCCGCCGCCGATCTCTTCGCCGGCATCGATCGGCAGGCCGCATGTCTGCATGCAGGACTATCCGGCGATCTCGCAGCGCCTGGGTGAAGAGGGCACGACCCTGCTCGCGTTCCACATCACGGCGCAGGGCGATGTCACCAACGTGACGGTCGCCAAGTCCAGCGGTTCGGAGCGTCTCGACAACGCCGCGGTGAATTGCGCATCGAACTGGCGCTACAAGCCCGCCGTCGAAGCCGGACACCCGGTCGAAGTTCCTTGGAGAGCAGAAGTTCAGTGGGTCCTTCACTGATCCGCCCTCCCGAAGACAAGTGTTACGTTTTTAATTACGACAGCTACGGAGTAGTACTGACATGATCTCGAAACACCTGACGATCGCAGCGGCTTTCGTCCTTCTCACCGGGTTTGCCGTTGTCCCGGCGATGGCGCAGGCCACCGCTCCGGCTCCGGCGGCCACCACGGCGGCCGCTCCCGCCGCGCCTGCCGCGCCTGCGGATGCCGGCCCAACCGTTATCAAGGCTCCGACGGCGACTGCGCCGGAAGCGAACCCGTATGGTCTGGGTGACATCCTCGCAAAGAAGAACCCCGTCTCCTACGCCGTGCTGGCCATCCTGCTCGTGATGTCGATCGGCACCTGGTACATCTTCTTCGTGAAGTTCTTCGACCAGAGCCGCATCCTCGGTCAGGCGCGCACCGTCGAGCGCCGCTTCTGGAGCTCGGGCACGCTCAACGAAGGCATCGACAAGCTGCCGAAAAACTCGATGTTCCGTCTGATCGCCGAAGCCGGCGTGCGGGCGTCGTCGGGCGGCACCACGTTGGTCAGCCTCAACGACTGGATCGCCATGTCGCTGACCCGCCAGCTGGAAGACGCCACCGGACGGCTCCAGGGCGGCATCGCCTTCCTCGCTTCGGTCGGCTCGACGGCGCCGTTCGTCGGTCTGTTCGGAACGGTGTGGGGCATCCTGCAGGCTCTGATCGCCATCGGCGTTGCCGGCAAGGCCTCGATCGGCAAGGTCGCGGGTCCGGTGGGTGAGGCGCTCATCATGACGGCTCTCGGCCTCGCGGCTGCCGTGCCGGCGGTGTTGCTCTACAACCTGCTCGTCCGCCGCAACAAGGTGATCACCGACAAGCTTCGCGGCTTCTCGGGCGACCTGCAGACCTACCTGATCACGAAGGGCAAATAGAACCCCATTCGGATCTTGAGGTTCGCGGAGAATAAGCCATGTCTGCTTTGAACGTACAGGCCGGTGGCCACGAGGACGAAGACGATCTGAACACCACCATCAACGTGGTTCCGTTGGTGGACATCATGCTGGTGCTGCTGATCATCTTTCTCGTCACCATTCCGGTGATTATCCGGACGGTGCCGTTGACGCTGCCCAACGCGATCAACATTCCGACCCAGACGAAGCCGGAGAATATCGTCATCTCGGTGGATAAGAACGAGAACGTCTACTGGAACAACGAGCCAGTTCAGTATTCCGAACTGCGCGATCGTTTCGAGGCGGCGTTGCTTCGCTCCATCCACGCCGGCACACCACTGCCGGAAGTCCATATCCGCGGCGACAGAAACGTGCGGTTCCAGGCTCTCGGCCGCGTGATCCTGGCGTGCCAGCAAGCGGGTGTTCCGAAGGTCGGCTTCATCACCGAACCGCGCAACGAGACGACGCAGTAACCAGAGTAGCGATTTAAAAAGGTATCATTGCCATGGCAATGCAAATTAAACAGGGCGAAGGCGAGCCCATGATGGAAATCAACATGACGCCGTTGATCGACGTCATGCTTGTTCTCCTCACGCTGCTCATCATCACCCTGCCGATCCAGACGCATGCGGTGAAGCTGGACATGCCGCAGCCGAACACCAAACCACCGGTGATACAGCCCGTTGTCGTCAACCTGGGCGTTGATTTCGACGGCACCATCCTGTGGAACGGCACGCCGGTGGACCGCGGCACGCTGGACGCCTATCTGAACAATGCGGCGCAGCAGGATCCGCAGCCGGAAATCCACCTTAATCCGAACAAACTTGCGAAATACGATACTGTTGCAAAGGTGCTTTCGGATGCTCAGCGCCTGGGCGTAAAGAAAATCGGGTTCACCGGTCTAGATCAGTATATGCAGTAATGTGAGGGGCGACCGCGGGTCCTCCGAGCGTGCAGGCGGCATGCTTCGGGGACCCGCGTTCTAACGTTAAAGAGGTCTCTATGTTCCCGAAGAAACTGCGCGCCATTGCCATGGCGCTCGCGTTGGGCACGGCTGCGGTCGCCGCCGCCGGCGCCTTGACCGTTACCTCGGCCCAGGCTGCGGTGCGGCCCGCGGTCGGCAAACCGCTGCAGGCCGCGCAGGCCGCCGCCGCCGCCGGCAACTACAAACAGGCCATGCAGTTCGTGAACCAGGCCGCCGCCGTCGGCGGGCTGACCGCCGAAGAGCAGAAGATCATCGGCCAGATGCGCGAGTACATTTCCGTCAAGTCGGGTGGCACGGTCGGCGTCGACAGCGCCGTGGGCGCCCAGGCGAAGTTCGACAACGACTATCGTTCGGGACGCTTCCGCGACGCGATCAACGACGCCGATCTGCTGCGCAAATACGGCGCGCTGAACAGCACCAACATGGTGATCATCGCCCAGGCCTATTACCGTATGGGCGACTACAAGGGCTGCGCGCGCTACACCGCCGATCATACCAATCTCGGCCCCGATATCCTTGAGCTGCAGGTGCGCTGCGCCTACGAATCCCACGACGACGCGACGATGCGCGATGCGCTGGTGCAGCTCGTCTCCACGACCGGCAAGCCGGAATACTGGAACCAGCTGCTGAAGCTGGCGGAAAGCGCCAAGGGCCTGTCCGACCATCAGACGCTCGACATCTACCGCATCAAGTTCCTGACCGGTTCGATGACCGGCGCCGACGACTACTTCGTGCTGGCCCAGTTCGCGCTGCAATACGGCTTCGCGGCCGAAGCGCAGTCCGTGATCCAGAAGGGCTTCGACAGCAAGGTCCTGTCGGGCGACCGGGCCGTCAAGCTGTTGAATCTCGCCAAGTCGACCTACGCCAACGACCTCAAGAACCTGCCGCGGACCGTCGCGGCGGCGAAGGCGGCGAAGAGCGGCGACCTGCTGGTCAAGCTGGGCGAGGATTATTGCGGCATGGGCCGGTACAAGGACGCTCTCGACGCCATCGAGGCCGGCATCGCGAAGGACAAGCTGACGGACAAGGACAATGCCGAGATCCGTCTGGGCCAGGCCTATTACGGCGCCGGCCAGAAGGCGGCGGCGCTGAAGGCCTTCGCCAAGGCCGATGCCACGCCGAACGGCAAGCTGACCGCGGAACTCTGGACGCTCTACGTCCGCGCGCACTAGCCGCCGTTCTGAAGAGAACTCTTTGGACCCTCCCTGGAAACAGGGAGGGTCTTTTGTTGTCTCCCCTTAAACAGGGGAGGAAAATAGAGCGTGCGCCTTCTAGAACCCCGTCTCCGCGCCGGCGTCCGGCACCCGCATCTGCGAGATCAGATACGCCCTGACGTCCGTGTCGGGCGGATTGGGCACGCCCTTGCCGGGCCCGGGCGTCTTCAGCTCCGCCAGCGTGAAGTCCATCGGCGTCTCGTAGGTGCGGTCGATCTGGTTGCGCAGATCGCGCTCGGCCTCGTACCAGGCCGTCTTGAGCGTGTTGTCGGGACAGGGCGCGAATTCGTCGCCCGAGGTCGCTCCCCAGCGCCGCTCGACGCACTGGTAGGGATCGAAGGACATGTCGAACAGGCGGCGCCGCATCTGTTCGTAGCCCAGCGTGACGTGCGAGCCGTCGCTGCGCGTATAGGTGACGTGGCACCGGGCGGCGTGGCGGTCGTAGACGGCGAGCATGTCGGCGGCGAGATCCTTGCCGTGATAATCGAGCTTCTTGTCGTGGCGGCGGACCATGCGCATGAAGCGCGCGACGGTGTCGCGCAATTCCTTGAAGGCGGTCTTCAGCCGGGCGTCGCGCGAGGGCGTGGAATAGGTCTCCCAGTCGCCTTCGGTGCCGTAGATGTTGAGCGGCAGCCGGTCGGGTTCTGGCAGCTTGTTCATCCCGGCCTGGATGGCGAGATCGACCGCCAGCACGCGGTAATGCAGGTCGGAACAGTTCGAGTCGACCATGTCCGCCACCTCGCGCAGCGGATCGAAGGATAGCTTGCCGCCCGCCATCTCGGCGCGCACGAAGTCGTAATAGTCGAGCTTTTCCTTGTTCAGCGTGAAGATGCCCTTGCTCCAGTCCTCGTCGTCGGCCGGCCTGGGTCCGTTGCCGAAGTACTGCTCGGTGGAGAAATCGGGGATGTCCTTGTTGGCCACGAGCACGATGCGGCCGCCGACAAAGGTCCCGTCCGGCAGCTTCGTGGCGCCGACCAGCCGCTGCGGCCGCCAGTTCTTGAAGCCCGCGCCCATGCCGGGGAAGGCGCGCACGAAGCGCAGATCGTAGAAGCCGCGCGTCACCGTGAAATCGGGATGGGCGTCGATTTAGTGGATGCGGCCGTTGGGATCTACGCGCCAGACGACAGCGACATGGCCGTTGGGATCGTAGATCATCGTTCCGGAGCGGATCGATTTGGGCGAGATCGCGGGCGAGTAGAAATCCTGCTCGTAGGGCGCTTCCAGACCGGGATCGATGCGGTAGGTGGCCGAGGACACGGCATCGCGCATTTCGTCCAGGATCGCATATCCGCTTTTCACGCCGCCCCGCACATCGGTGCGCCCGGCGACCGAATTGCCGAGGAAGTCGTAGCGCAGGTCGCCCGCCGGACCGCGCGGCGCGACATCGCTCTCGTAGGAAAAGGGCAGGCCGCGCTTCCAGGCGAAATAGAACCGCAGGACATAGGGAAAGTCGGCGCAGTCCGACTCGAAAACCGTGCCCGGCGGATCGGTGCCGCGATACGGATTGCGCAGATCGTGCAGGCAGGCGTCGACGGTCGCGCAGCCGGATTCGCCGATGTCCGTGATAAAACGCCGATATTCGCGCTCGTCGGAGGGCGACCAGTGGTCGGCGCGGATCACATAGGTCGTGGAGGGCAGCGGCGGCGCCTGCTGGGCGCCGGCGCAGGACAGGGACGCGACGAATACCATCGCCGCCGCGCCGGTCCAGCGTGCTTTCTCCCCGCTCATGAGGCGAACGGTATCGCGGCGCGGCGACGGGTCAAGCGCGGCGGGGACGAAATCCGACGCGGTTATGGCGGGGCCGCGGCGTTCACCATAATCTTGGGAGGATGCACGAGATTCTATCTCCGGCAGAAAGCCAGGCGCTGTTGCTGTCCCTGCGGGTCTCCAGCGTGGCCGTCGTCGCGGCGCTGCCCTTCGCCTTTGCGACGGCGCTGTTCCTGGCGCGCGTCCGCTTCGCCGGAAAGGCGCTGGTCAACGGCATCGTCCACCTGCCCCTGGTCCTGCCGCCCGTCGCGGTGGGTTTCCTGCTGCTGGTCGTCTTCGGCTCGCGCGGGCCCGTGGGCGGCTGGCTGGAGGCCCATCTCGGCATTCGCTTCGTCTTCAACTGGACCGGTGCCGTGCTGGCGAGCGCCCTGATCACCTTCCCCCTGCAAGTGCGCGCCATTCGCCTGGCACTGGAAGGCAGCGACGCGACTCTCGGCGAGGCCGCCCGCACGCTGGGCGCGGGCCCGCTCGACAGGCTGGTCAACATCACGCTGCCCCTGGCGCTGCCCGGCATCGTCAGCGGCGCGATCACCGCCTTCGCGGCCAGTCTGGGCGAGTTCGGCGCGATCATCACTTTCGTCTCCAACATTCCCGGTCAGACCCAGACCCTGCCGCTGGCCATCTATGCCGCCCTGCAGGTGCCTGGCGGCGAGACGGAGGCGGCGCGGCTTTGCGGCCTGTCGATCCTGCTGGCGCTGATCGTCATGACGGCGGGCGAGTTCGCCGGCCGGCGGGCGCGGCCATGACCGTCGACGTTTTCCTGCGTCACCGCCACGGCGCCTTCGCGCTGGATGTCTCGTTCGCGGCGCAGAGCGGCATGACGGCGCTGTTCGGCCCTTCCGGCGCCGGAAAGAGCACCATCGTCGGCGCCATCGCCGGCCTGCTGCGCCCGCAGGAAGGCCGCATCGCCGTGAACGGGCGCGTGCTGCTGGACACCGCCGCGCGGATCTGCGTGCCGGCGGCGCTGCGGCGCACGGCCGTCGTGTTACAGGATGCGCGGCTGTTTCTCCATATGAGCGTCGAAGACAATCTGCTGTTCGGCTGGCGGCGCGCGCAGACGAAAGCGGATGCGGCGACGATTGCCCATATCGTCGAGCTGCTCGGATTGGGCGGTTTGCTCGCGCGCCGTCCGCAGCGTCTGTCCGGCGGCGAGAAGAGCCGCGTGGCGCTGGGCCGCGCGCTGCTGGCCGCGCCCGACATGCTGCTGCTCGACGAACCGCTGGCGGCGCTCGACGCCGCGCGGCGGCGCGAGATCCTGCCCTATCTGGAGAAGCTGGCGCGAGAGGCTAGGCTGCCGATGCTCTATGTCAGCCATTCGGTGGACGAGGTGGCGCGGCTGGCCGACACCATCGTGGTGATCGAGAACGGGCGCGTGAAGGCGCAAGGCCCGGCGTTCGATCTGCTGACCGACATCGACGCCATCGCCGGCGTGCCGCCGCTGGGCGCGGTGTTCGTGGCGACGGTGCGCGAACATCGCGTGGACGGCCTGAGCCTGCTGGCGTTCGACGGCGGCGTGCTGGCGGTATCGCGTCTCGCACAAGCCGTCGGCACCAGCCTGCGCGTGCGGCTGCGCGCCGAGGACGTCATGCTGGCGCGCGAGGAACCGCGCGCCATCAGCGCCAACAACGTGCTGCCCTGTACCGTGAGCGCGATGCGCGCAAGCGGCGATCAGGCGGATGTCCAGTTGCTGTGCGGGGCCACGCGGCTGGTGGCGCGGATCACCAGCGCCTCGTTGGCACGGCTGGGGCTGGAGCCGGGTCTGGCGGTATTCGCGATCGTCAAGAGCGTCATCGTCGAACGCGAAGCGGGGTGAACCGTCAGCTTCTGAACACCAGCTTCTTCGACAGCGTGAAGTTGAAGGCGAGGCCGGCCAGGATGCCGGCGGCCAGCGCGATGTAAGGGATGTTCAGCGGGGCGGGCGCGTAGGCGATGAGCGCGGCATAGATCGCGAAATTGACCACCGCGCCCAGCCCGTTGGTCGCCACGAAGCGCGCCCATTCCGCCAGCATGCCGGCATGCCCGCCGCTGGCCTTGTCGCGGAAGGTGAGATTGCGGTTGCCCCACCAGGTGAAGGTGACGGCCGGGACGAAGGCGATGAGCCAGCCGGCGTGCGGACCGGCGTGCAAGAATTCATGCGCCAGCACCAGCGCCGCTTCGTTGACGAAGAAGCCGGCGCCGCCCACGGCGGCAAAGCGCAGGAAGCGCGAACCGGCGAGCCGGCGGACATGCGGTTCGAGGGTCACGGCTTGCGCAGATCCTGCGGCCCGGGGATCGCCAGATAGCGCAGCCTTTTGATCTCCCAGCGGCCGCGCGTGACGGTGTCGAGGATGAGGCCGGTGAACAGCGAGAGGAACGCCAGCATCATCATGCCGGTGGTCAGAACGGCGGTTGGCAGGCGCGGCACCAGCCCGGTCCGGAAGTAGTCGAGCACCACGGGAATGCCGATGACGAAAGAGAACAGCGCGAAGAAGGCGAAGAAAAAGCTGAAGAAGATCAGCGGCCGCTCGCGGCGCATCAGTCCGGCGATCGTCAGCAGGATGCGGACGCCATCGCGATAGGTGTTGAGCTTGCTGGCGGAGCCGACCGGACGTTCCTTGTAGCGCGTCGGAACTTCCGCCATCGGTACCCGCATCCGCACGGCGTGCACCGTCAGCTCGGTCTCGATGCCGAAGCCGGACGCCGCCGAGGGGAAGGACTTCACGAAACGCCGCGACATGATGCGGTAGCCGCTCAGCATGTCGACCAGATGGACGCCGAACATCAGGCTGGTCAGCCCTGTGAGCATGCGGTTGCCGAGCACATGGCCGGGGCGGTAGGCCGCCACCGCGGTGGCTTCGCGCTGCCCCGACACGATGTCCAGGCCCTCGTCGATCAGCTTGCCGATCAGCGCCGGGGCGATCGCGGCGTCATAGGTGTCGTCGCCGTCGACCAGGACGTAGATGTCGGCTTCGATGTCGGAGAACATGCGGCGCACGACGTTGCCCTTGCCCTGCCGCGTCTCGATGCGCACGAAGGCGCCCGCCTCGCGCGCCCGCTCCGACGTCGCATCGCGCGAATTGTTGTCGTAGACGTAGATCGCGGCCGCGGGCAGGTACTGCCGGAAATCGCGCACCACCGCCGCGATCGTCGCCTCCTCGTTGTAGCAGGGGACCAGGATGGCGATTCTGGGATCGGTCTGGGTCATGGGTTGCGGCGCACGAGCGGGCACCATTGGTACGCCCCGGTGAGGTTGGTGGAGAACATCCGGCATTTCAGCCAGTCGATGGCGAGCCCGTAGTCGAGGACGGCGGCGCTGGCACGACCCATATCATAGGCGTCGGCGATCAGGAACAGCGGGCCCTTGTGGGTGTAGACGCGCGCCTTCATCTGGCGGGTCATCAGCGTGCCGTCTTCCGGCTGCACCATCCAGCCGTCGATGCGCAGCACCGGAATTTGCGGCGGCAGCGAGGGCGCGATGAAGCCCAGCGGCGCGTCGCCGGTCATCAGCACCATCGTGTGATCGGGATCCGGGATCTTCGGCAGGTCGACGGTGATGTAGGGATCGCCCAGCGGCGCGTGTTCGAGCACCGCGCTGCGGGTGAACAGCAGCGCCAGGAAAAGCAGCGCGCCGATGCCGATCAGCCGCGTGCGCCGCGACAGCGGCAGCAGGGCCACGGCCGCCACGATGAGGATCGGTGCCAGCATCTCAAGGGTGAGGATGTAGCGGTAGATCGCGAAGACGTGCAGCCAGAAGAAATAGGACACGCCGGCGAAGACGACCATGATGCGCGCGGCGGCGGGCGAGACCAGCGGGTCCTTCGACCGCTTGCCCGCAAGCCAGACGATCAGCACGGCGATCACCAGGATGTAGGCGAGCCCGACGCGGATATCCATGTAGGGCAGATCGTCGGCGATGCGCCAGTCGATCGAGAACAGGATGGGGAAGGCGAGAGCGACCCAGGTGCTGGTGGGCAGGAAGCGCATGTCGCGATAGGGCGAAGGCAGCGCCAGCGGCGACCGGAACACCTCGTTGAAATAGGGGAAGAGCGGATTGCCGGTGAGCACATCCATCTTCCACATCCAGTAGCCGGCAAACAGGGCGAAGCCCGCGAGACCGCCGAGGCCGCCGGCGATCAGGCGCGTCGCCTGATGCTTGGGCCTGCCGCCCACCGCGATCAGCGCCGCGGCGAAGCCCAGCGCGAACGGCGCCTCGGGCAGCTTGAGGCCGACCGTGCTGCCGGTGAGGAAGCCGCCCAGCGCGCACCACAATGCCGCCTTCGTCAGCGAGCCTTGCGCCAGCTCCTCGCGCTTCACCACCAGGATGGCGAGGCCGGTGAGGATGAACAGGCTCATCACGTTGTCGTAATAATGCGTGCCGTAGAGCGAGAGCGTCAGCCCGCCCGTCATGCCGAAGAACGACAGCGCCGCCGCGCCCAGCCGGGCCTGCTCGATGCGGAAGCTGCTGCGCGCCAGGACATAGAGCGGCACGATATTGGCGGCCTGGAACAGGCCGAGCACGGCGATCGCGAACCAGGACGGCGTGTGGATCGCCAGCCAGTAGAACGGCACGTCCATCAGCGGGTTGTAGTAGCTCGCCTGGTGGGCGACGAGCATGTCGAAGCCGAGGCGCCCGTTCAGCAGCGCGTAGGGGATGTACCAGTGGTAGTTGCGGAAATCCCAGGAAGTGTCCTTGCCGAGCCAGACCACATAGGCCGTCCAGACCAGGACGGAGAGCCCCAGAAAGGCAAGCTCCTGCGGCGCCAGGCGCGCGGTCTGCAAGTCATTCTTGGCTGAGGACATCGAGCGACCGGTGGCGGTGAAGCAACCGGACAGTATCTAGCGCATTTTGAGGCCAAGGGGAGAGGGGCCGCCGCAACCGCTCTTAGGTCTCGCCCTCAACCGCCAGATTCAGCAGGAACTGCTGGGTGCAGGCGCGCCAGGACTGCGTCAGGGCAAAAGCCCTGGCCGCGTCGCGCGGGATGGCGAGTGCCGCACGGCACGCCTTCTCCAGATTCTCGTCCAGGACGGCCACGGGCGCGTTGTTGACGACGTCGAGGGGGCCCTGCACCGGATAGGCAGCCACCGGCGTCCCGCAGGCCAGCGCCTCCAGGATGACCAGGCCGAAGGTGTCGGTCCGGCTGGGAAAGACGAAGACGTCGCTCGCAGCATAGGCGTCCACCAGCGGCTCGCCGGTCTTCGGGCCAAGGAACCTGGCGCCCGGATAGGCGTGTTCGAGCGCATGGCGCGCCGGTCCGTCGCCGATCACCACCTTGGTGCCCGGCAGGTCCAGCTTGAGGAAGGCCTCGATGTTCTTTTCCACGGCGATGCGTCCGACATAAAGCCAGATCGGTTTGGGATAGGGCAGGGTGGCGCCGGGGATCGGACGGAACTGTTCGGTGTCCACGCCGCGCGACCAGATGCGCACATTGCGGAAGTCGCGGCTCTCCAGTTCGTGTTTGAGGGACGCCGTGGCCACCATCATCGCGGTCGCCGGCTGATGGAACCAGCGCAGGAAATTGTAAATCGTCTCTTCGCCGATGAAGGAGAAGCGGGCGCGGACATATTCGGGAAAGCGCGTATGGAACGAGGTCGTGAAGGGGATGTCGTATTTCAGGCAGATGGCGCGGGCCGACAGGCCCAGCGTGCCCTCGGTGGCGATGTGGATCGCGTCCGGGGCGAATTCGCGGAATTCGCGCTCCAGCGAAGCGCGCGGAAAGATCGCCAGCCTGATCTCCGAATAGGTCGGCAACGGCACCGTGAAGCGACCCTCGGGCGTGGCATAGCGGACTTCGTGGCCCAGGGCGCGCAGATCGCGGCCCAGCATTTCCAGGGTGCGCACCACGCCATTGACCTGCGGGGTCCAGGCGTCGGTGACGATCAGCACCTTGAGGCGATGCGGTTCGGGCAACGGATGAGAGCTGGCCTGGCCCAAGCCGGCCGGCATCATGCGCCGCGCTCTGCGCCTAAATGGGTATAAGCGCCGCTTCCTGGGGGGCGTCGTCACGGGTGCGGGCATGATCGCGCGCAGGAGATGAGGATGCCCAGCGAAGAATCTCCAGATGTCCGCGGGCATCTTCGACAAGGGCGGTGCAGCTTTCAACCCAGTCACCATCGTTGAGGTAGAGAATGGAGCCGATTCGGCGGATTTCGGCCTGATGGATGTGGCCGCACAACACGCCGTCGACGCCTTTGGGCGCCGCCGCGCGGGCCACGACCTCCTCGAAGCGCGAGACGTATTCGACTGCGTTCTTGACCTTCCGCTTGAGATAGGCCGACAGCGACCAATAGGGCAGGCCGAGGCTGCGGCGCAGCACATGCAGCCGGTCGTTGAGCGCCAACGCGGCGCCATAGGCCCGGTCGCCGACATGGGCGAGCCATTTGGCATAGCCGATGACGCCGTCGAACTGGTCGCCGTGCAGCACCAGCAGGCGCCTTCCGTCGGCGGTCTCGTGGATCGTTTCGCGCACCACCTCGATGCCGGCGATGCTGCGGCCGCAGTAATCGCGCAGGAATTCGTCGTGGTTGCCCGGCACATAGACCACGCGAACGCCCTCGTCGACCTTGCGCAGAATCTCTCCTACGACACGGGTCTGCGCCTCGGTCCAGTACCAGCGGCGGCGCAACTGCCAGCCGTCGACGATGTCGCCGACCAGATAGAGCGTGTCGCAGCTGTTGCGCGCCAGGAAGTCGGCCAGCAGCTCCGCCTTGCAGCCGCGGGTGCCCAGATGAACGTCCGAGATGAAGATCGTGCGGTGACGGTGCTGGGGGGCGTGATGGTGGGTGTGGGAAGGCGCCGGAGGCCTTCTGCGGCGTTGTGGGGCCGCTCGTGGGGGCCTGACATAAGCATTCGGGGACCAAGCTGTCTCGGTCATGCGCGGCTCCATGCCGGCGCGCGAATCGTCCGCTGCGCCGTCGCCGCGTGACTAGCCCGCCAGCGCGAATCTTTTGTTGCGGCGCGAAGACAACGGCGTGAAACCCGCTAAGCTCATGAAATGTCCGAGAATTTGTTAGCGGTAACATATTGCGTCGCACAACAAAAGGGCGGCAACCGCTTAAACTTTGTGCAGTCCACAATTTTCCCGCGGAAACTCTACATTTTTGCGACGAAAATATTTCCGGCTCAGGGGATTTTAATGCTTGCTTGCCAGGGGGCTTGGTGCCATATTGTTGCAGCGCGGCATTGCGGACTTCCTCTCTGCGACGCCGCGGCCCTTCCTGGGCGTTTCCTCCCTGAACTTGGCCGCTCCTTCGGGAGCGGCCTTTTTTCTTGGTGGAGT
>DAIDUA010000038.1 GCA_027456965.1 Alphaproteobacteria bacterium
CCCCCGCTTCTTTTTGTACCGAAGGCAGCTGTATTTTCCGGAAATTGTTTCTTCCGATTGTTTTTGCTTGAAAATTTTGCAGCTTTAGCACATCCGGCAGCCCTGAATGAACGCGCCGCCGCACCGTGGCGCTTTGGCCACAATATTATGGAAATCCAAGAGTCAATTAGTAAGCGCTGTCATTTCTGATGGAAAACGCTTACCCGATATGTATTCTGCCTCTAACTAGCATGCCGACCTGAGACGCATTTCCACGTCGTGGCTGGAGCTAGCAAATAAAAACTATCAGGAGAGGGAACTTAAGATGAATCGTAGATTGAAATTGTACACTCAGACCGCAATGGTTGCATTGCTCATCGGAGCGGACGCGGCAGCAGCCCGGGCTCAAACCGATCAACAAGGCCCTGTCGAGACGGTCGTCGTCACAGGCTTCCGGGCGTCGCTGGCTAATGCCCTCGATGCAAAGAAGAACTCGAACCTGATCATGGAGTCCGTCACTGCCGAAGACATCGGCAAGATGCCCGACCAGGACGTGGCAGAATCCCTGCAGCGTCTGCCTGGCATACAGATCGACCGCGACCAGGGCAAAGGCTCGCGCGTCTTGATCGATGGCCTGCGCCAGAATCTCACCACGCTCAATGGCGATATCTTTCTGACCGGCAAGGAATTCTACACTTATGGCGAAGCCTCGGGCGGCGGCTCCGGTGGCAACATCCAATACGACTCTCTTTCGACCATTCCGAGCGAAGAAATCGGCGGCGTCGATGTCTTCAAATCCCCGGACGCGGCGCTGACGGAAGGCGGCATGGGCGGCATCATCGATCTCAAGACCCGCAATCCGTTGGATGCGCCGGATGGCCTTTCGCTCACTGCGAGTGTGCGCGGAACGTCGACAAGCAATAAATCACTTGGCGATACGACGCCGGCCGGCACGCTCGTGGCTTCGTACAAGCCCAGTGACAGGTTTGCAATCACGGGCAGCGTCTCGTACGACGATGAAAACACCATGACCAAAGAGTTCGAGGCCTACAACCGCAGTCCTTGGGTCATCAGCTCGGATGGCGTCAACGGTTATAACGGTGTCGGCCCGCTCAACGCAACCAATGGCGAAGGCACCCTTCCGAACGGTCAGACGTACATCGTCCCGGAATATGCCTACTTCAGCAATGTCTACGATCAGAGCAGAACGATCGGTGCGACGCTCGGCGCAACCTGGAGACCCACGAGCTCGATCACGACGAGCCTCATCTGGTTCTACTCGCAAAATGGCGATAAGAACCTCACTTATTCAAACAAGGTTGGCTTCAACGGATCGGGCTCGACCTCGGACGTGCCGGGAAGTGGCTCTCCGGGTATCGATGCCAATAATCCCTATACAATCGCCGCGAACGGTGTCGTGCAGTCGGCAACGTTCTATCTGCAGGGTGCAGAAACGGCGACCCTGTTCCAGGACACCCACTCGGACGCCAACAACTTCCAATGGCACACGAACTGGGATAACGGCGGTTCGCTCACCGGCACCTTAGATGTCGCCTATTCGCGCGCGACCTCGAACCTGCAATCCGACCAACAAGACATCGAGCACGGCTACTATGCAGCGGACGGCCAATCGGCCTCGGCTGCGCCGACAGCTCCGGGCTGCAATAACTTCTCGGCGAGTTGCACCACCGGCAATCCGGCGGTCCAGGTGCAATGGGGCAATGGCGGCACTTCCGGGTTGCCCAGCGCGAAGTACATCGGCGCTTACGCGGATGTGCTGTCAAATCCGGCCTATACGCTGTTCAAGTCCGCCTGGGCTTGGGCCAACAAGTCGAAAGAGGCGGAGGACGCCATCAGAGGCAATTTGGTCTACCGGCCAGCCTTCCTCTCGGGCGTCGACGGCAGCATCACGGGTGGTTTTCGCATTGCCAACCGCGACGTCTGGCAAACCTTCGGGCGCTATCTGATCAACGGATTGACGAAAAGCGGACAGCCGATCGCCAACTGCTGTTACGATCCGGCTAACGGCACTTATCTCTACTACCAGGATCCGGGCTACGCGGCCATTCCGTACGATACGGCCACGTCCAATCCGGCCGCGGCGCTGACCGTCAACAACTTCATGTTCGGCAGTATGATCGTGAAAAACCCGGTCGCCGGCGGTATGGAAAATCCGGCGACGTTCTACAACACGATCTGGAACCAGGCAGCGAATGTACCGGTTATGTCGCCGGCCACCGGCGGTGCGCCCTCTCCTACGGCAGTGCCCAACAACTCGGAACAGTTCTTTGTCGACACGTTGAGTTCGTTCAAGGTGCATGAGGCCACCCAAGCCTTCTATCTGATGTCGGATATGGGCAGCAAGGACAAGGGCTTCCACCTCAACACCGGTGTTCGCGTTGTTTTCACGGACCAGACAGTGACCGGCGCTACGTCGGCGCCGTCGCCGACGTCCTACGGGACGGCCACTTGGAATGGCGTGAACAACAACAACACCCCGTTCACCGAATCGAAATACTCCGTAGACATCCTACCTTCGATGAACCTCTCGCTCTTTGTCACGGACGATCAGATCGTCCGCTTCAGCGCAGCGCGGGTGATGTCGCCGGCGGATCTGTTCGCTCTTGGCCTCGGCCAGTCCTACAACTTCACGCGTCTAACCGGCGGTGGGCGGTGCAACATCCACACCAGCACGTCGCTCACGCCGGGCGCACCCGGCTGCGTGGAAAACGGCTTCGAATTCGTGACCGGCAGCGCGGGTAATCCACAATTGGATCCGTATCGCGCGAACCAGTTCGACCTCGCATGGGAAGATTATTTCGCTCCGCAAGCATTGGCCAGCGTCAGCACCTTCTACAAACAGGTCGAGAGCTTCGAAGTATACCAACCCGTCACCGAAACCGTCATGGACGATTTCGGCGGTACGTCCGGCACGGTCACCATGCCGGTCAACGGTGGCCAGGGCTCGATCTACGGCCTCGAATTGTCGGGACAATACGCGTTCGACAACGGCTTCGGCTTCGCGGCCAATTACACCTATACCCAGTCCACGTCGGCGCTGCACGACGACTTCAGTGCACACTTGCCAATACCGGACGTGGCGGCTCACGCTGCGACCGCTACGGTCTATTACGAAAAGTATGGGTTCGACGGGCGTCTGTCGTACTCATGGCGTAGCAAGGCGGTAAATGGCGGCATCGGCGGGTCCACCTTCCCGGTCACCGACTCGTCAACCGGCAATCAGAAATCCTTGGGTGTCTTCGTTGCGCCGTATGGCGAGCTCGACGCCCAAGTGTCTTACAACTTCAATGAAAACTACAGTGTCACCTTGTCGGCGCAGAATCTGACCGACGAGGCCTATCACACCTATCTGCAGTTCCCGAACCAGCCGTACACCTATGACGACAGCGGCACTCGGTACTTCTTTGGCTTGAGGGTTCATATGTAATCTTCTGCAAACGGGGCTCTTTCCCCCGGTAATCATCCAGCGTTGGGAGAGGCGACGGTCCGGCCGTCGCCTCTTTCGTTGGATGGATGTTTGCGCAAGATATCAACTCGTAACGACGCCGCCTTTGACCGTTAGGGCGTGGAGCGTCCCGATTGTGCCCCGATTGTAAGGAGTCTGCAGTGGAAGGTGATCGCCGGATTAGGAGTGTCGCCATTGTGGGCAGCCCAACGACGGGCGTCGACGACAACGTCGGCAAGGACTATTTTGGAGCGCCAAATGGGCTAGCTGGGGTTGGCCGACGTCTGTATATTTTGCTTTGGAAAGCGTTGTCATAAGGGCGCGGCAGAGGACGGTCCGGGAAGGAGCGCCGCTGGGCCTCGCGGGAGTTGAAGTGCGGAGTTCTCGGACAACGAGGACCGGGAGGAAATTCGTGGAAGCGCCAGTCAACAAGCCCATGGCTGAGGAAGGTCCGCCGCCCGCCAATCACGCTGTGGCGCTCGGCGTCCTGACGACGCTGTTTTTCATGTGGGGTTTCTGCACGGTCCTGAATGACATCCTCGTGCCGCATCTCAAGGCGGTCTTCGAGATGAACTATGTCCAGACCATGCTGATCCAGTTCACCTTCTTCGGAACCTATTTTCTACTGTCGATGCCATCGGCCAAACTGATCGAATGGGTCGGATACAAATATTCCATCGTCGCTGGCCTGCTGGTGATGGGTTGCGGTTGCTTGCTCTTCATTCCAGCCGCGGGCCTGCCCTCGTACGATCTGTTCCTCACGGCTTTGTTCGTTTTGGCGGCCGGTATTACGCTGCTGCAGGTCGCAGCCAATCCATATGTCGCCGTGCTCGGTCCAGAGAAGACGGCATCCGCCCGGCTTAATCTGGTGCAGGGATTCAACTCCCTGGGAACGCTCCTGGCACCGCTGTTCGGCGGGCTGCTGATCCTTTCGCAATCAAAGGCGGGAAACACTGCCGTGGGCGCTGTCGAGTCCCTGCAGGACCGGCTGTCGGACGCTCGCGCGGTGCAGGTGCCCTATCTCGGTATTGCTATCGTTTTGTTCTTGATCGCCGCTCTGCTCTGGGTCGCGCGCCTGCCAAAAATATCGACCCATCCCAAGAACGCCGAGGAAGCGAACGATACGCTGTGGCGACACAAGACGCTGATCATGGGGGCCATTGCGATCTTCGTGTATGTGGGTGCGGAAGTGTCGATCGGCAGCTTCCTGATCAACTACATCTCGTCGCCGCATATAAGTCACATGACAACAGCTGAGGCCGCCGGTTATCTGAGCTTCTACTGGGGCGGCGCGATGGTTGGCCGTTTCGTCATCGGCGCCGCGGCGATGCGCTATGTCCCGCCTCCCAAGATATTGGCGGACAATTGCGTCGCGGCGGCGATCCTGCTCGTGATTTCGATGGCCGCCACGGGCCCGATCTCCATGTGGACAATTCTGCTGGTGGGTCTCTGCAATTCGATCATGTTTCCGACCATCTTCACACTCGCTATCCGCGGTCTTGGACCGCTGACAGGCCGAGGCTCGGGGGTTCTGGTCATGGCGATCTTCGGAGGTGCCATCCTTCCGATGATCCAAGCCAAGGTTGCAGATTCCATTGGTCTTACGATTTCCTTTGTGGTGCCAGCGGTCTGCTATCTCTACATCTGGTTCTTCGCGCTGCGCAGCTTCGACAAGACGCCGGCGGTGGCACAAGCGGAAGTGAGTGCGATACATTCCGGCTGAAAGCGCACCCCGGCAGCGTCCTGACAAAGCCGGGTGAGGGAGGCAGGGATGTCCGTGAAACAGCGCGTGCTCGGAAAATCAGGACTTGTGGTCAGCGAAATCGGTCATGGACTATGGGGCATGGGGGGCTGGACCGATGCCGACGACAAGGTGAGCCGCGCCGCCCTGCGCCTTTCTGTCGAAGGTGGCTGCACCTTCTTCGACAGCGCATTTGCTTACGGCAACGGTCGTAGCGACACTCTGGCCGGCGAGCTTGCCCACGAACATCACCACCGTCCGCTGGTGCTTGCGTCGAAGATACCGCCTGCCAATTGGAAATGGCCGAGCACGCCAGCGTCACCGCTGAACGGGGTGTTCCCGCGTGCACATGTCCTCGACTACGCCGAACGGATCCGGCGGGCATTCGGACGCACGATCGACCTGCTGCAGTTCCACGTCTGGGAGGACGCCTGGGCGCAACAGGCGGAATGGCAGGACACGGTGGCGGAGCTGAAGGCAGACGGCGTCATCAAGGCGTTCGGCCTCAGCCTAAACCGCTGGCAGCCCGAGAACGGCATCCTGGCGATCGAAACTGGCCTCGTCGATGCCGTGCAGGTGATCTACAACGTGTTCGATCAGTCGCCAGAAGACAGCCTGTTCCCGGTCTGCCGCGCGCGCAATGTCGGCGTGATAGCCCGCGTGCCGTTCGACGAAGGCAGTCTCGGCGGCAAGATGACGGCCAAGACACGCTTTCCCCAGGACGATTGGCGGTCGCGCTATTTCGGCCCCGAGAATCTGCCGCAGACGATCGCTCGCGTGGAGGCCCTGAAGAAAATCGTACCGAAGGGAATGAGTCTGCCCGAGGTCGCGCTGCGGTTCATCCTGAGTGAACCGACCGTCAGCACGGTCATTGCCGGGATGCGTGCGCCGGAGCACGTGCGCGCCAATCTCGCCGCCTCGCATAAGGGGCCATTGCCGGAAGACATGATCGCCAAGCTGCGCGCGCATCGATGGGACCGCAAGCCGGCATCATGGTCGGATTAGGGTACAGGGCGAAGTTGCCGCGTCCATTCACTGCGACGCGGTGTTCGCCTTTTTGACGATGGTTTCCGCATAGGTTTGTGAGCGATGCCACGCCGCAGCGGAAGCGATCATGCGGTCGATGCCGCGCTGCGGACCCCAGCCCAGGGTGACTTTCGCCTTCATGCTGTCGGCGATCAAAATTGCCGGGTCGCCTTCCCGGCGCGGCTCGATGCCGGGGTTGAAGTCGCCGCGTTGCAGTGTTGTGCGGGCCGCCTCGACGATTTCCTTGACGGAATAGCCGGCGCCGCTGCCCAGATTGAAGACCTCCGTTTTCCCGCCGTCCAGAAGATAGCGCAGGGCGCGGATGTGGGCGTCGGCCAGATCCATGACGTGGATGTAGTCGCGCACCGCCGTGCCATCTCGTGTCGGGTAGTCGGTTCCGAATATCCTGAAGCCCGCCGCCAGTCCCAGAGCAGTCCGGATGTCCTTCGGCGCGTCGATCAACGGCAGGACGATGCGCGGAATGAGATGGGTTTCCGGAAAATGTGCTTCGCCCAGATCTACAGAAGGTTCGGCCCCCGCCACGTTGAAATAGCGCAGGGCGACAGATTTCACATTTCCGATCCCGCGCAGATGACTTTCCGCGTCGAGCTTCGATTGACCATAAGGGTTGATCGGCCGTGTCGGTCGGTCCTCGCGAACGGGTGCCGAATCTGTGATCTCGCCATAAACGGCGGCGGTGCTGGAAAAGACGATATTCCCGCCGCCTTTTTCCGCGAGCGTGTCGAAAAACACCTTCGCCTTGTCGCGGTTGTTCGTGAAGTACTTTTCCGGCCGCTTCACGGACTCGCCGACCTCGATAAAGGCCGCGAAATGCATGGCCGCCACCGGTCTGAATTCGTCGCAGATCGCCCGAATGAAATCACGATCGCCGACATCGCCCTGCCGGAAGGCGTTGGCGCTTCGTGTCGCCCACAGATTGCCGCTGACAAGACTGTCGACCACAACCGGGGAAAACCCGGCCAGCTTCAGGACATGCGTGACGTGGCTGCCGATATAGCCGGCACCGCCGGAAACAAGAACGACGCGGGAGTCAGGCCGCATACTCGTTTTCGCTATTCTTCAAGGCGTAGGTGGAAATCAACTGACTTTCCGGATTTTCCTTCGCGATGAAGGACCACCATGCCACGGCCTGATCGCGTGGTACAAGCGCGATGATGGAGCCGCCGAACCCGCCGCCGACGATGCGTGCCGCGCGGATGCCGAAGCGCTTCGAAGATTCGACCAGCGCATCGATCTCGGGAATCGACACTTCGAAATCATCGCGCTGGGAAACGTGGCTTGCAGCGATAAGATCAGCTTGCCTTTCCGTGTCCCCTTCTTCCAGGGCGGTAACGAACTCCAGCACGCGCAGGTTTTCGGTGATGACGTGGCGCGCACGGCGTCGAATAACGTCCGGCAGGGTAGAAAGCCGACCGAGGTCCTTGTGCCCCAATTCGCAGAGCGTCGACACACCCAGAAGTTTGCGCGCCTCTGCGCATTCCGCCACGCGCTGCTTGTAGCCACCGCCTTTGGCGAGATCGTGTTTCTTGCCGCAGTTGACCAGCATGATCGCGGTGTTCGGCGGCAGGGGGTAGTGGCGATAGGTCATCGCCCTCGTGTTCAGGAGCAGGGCCTGTCCCGGACGGCCCAGTGAGGCGACGAACTGATCCATTTTTCCGCACGGCACGCCGACATAATCGTGCTCGGCTTCGTGGGCCATCAGCGCGATTTGTTCGTCGTTCAGTTCGGCCCCCGTGAGCCCCCTTAAAGCACGAACAGCTGCAACACACAAAGCTGCCGAGCTCGAAATTCCGCTGCCTATCGGCACGTCGCTTTTGATCCTGAACTCAAGCGCGGGCAGTTTGACCGTCTTCGACATCACGCGTACGCAACCGACGACGTAATCCGTCCAGTGGTGCCGCGGCTCGTCATCCGCTTTGCGGTCATGCGGCTGGTTGCCGTAATTCTCGCTGAGGATGGTCAGGTGGCCCGCTGTACCATCCGTCTCCTGCACGGTGACCGTAGTATGAAACGGCAGTGGTGTCGGCAGGACGTGCCCCTGGTTGGTCGCATAATCGGTGTGTTCTCCGATGATATTGGCACGCGCGGGCGCCTTGGCGGTGAACCTGTTCATCGGACGTCCTCCACTGTTACATCTCGCAGAGATCGAGCCGCGGTCTCCGGCAAGACATCCACCAAGAACGAGCCAGAGCCGAGTTCGCAGCCAGCCATGTATTTCAATTTCTGCGGCGCGCGCAGAAGCGGATAAAACTGAATGTGAAAGGGAAAGAAATCTTCCATGCCGCGCGGTGCGACATAGACGATCATCATATACGGGCTCGTTCGGCCGAAGAAAGTATCATATTTCTTCGCCACGATTGCCAACAGGCGCGCGCAGTCACTGACTTCGTTTGCCGTCAAATCGGCGGGGGAGGAACGAAAAATTTTCGGGGCAATCCAGACTTCGTAGGGAAACCGCGCAAAGGGCGGCACGAAGGCCATCATGCTTCCGGTTTGCGCGACTGCGTGCGGTGCGGAAGACGTCAGTTTCGTAAGATCGTAGCCATCCCGGAAACCCTGCGCCATCGTCTCGATGACCGGCGGCATGTAGGAAAATGCATAAATTTGCCCGTGCGGGTGATGCAGCGTGACGCCAGCCTCTTCCCCGCGGTTCTCGAACGGCATGACGACCTTCACGGCGGGCATCTGCAGCAGGGCGTGTACGCGGTCGCCCCATACGCGGACAAGAAGCTCGCGACGCTCCTGGGACAGCGTGGCCATCGACGCCTTGTGATCGGCGGAGTAGACGATGACCTCGCAATTCCCGGCGGCGCTGTCGATCGGCACATCTACGCCCGGGATTGGCTCCGGCTTGGGGCAGTCCTTCTGGAAAGACGAAAAGCGGTTATCGAACACCGCGATCGAAAAATCCCGTACTGGTATCTCGCCATCTGGCGCTTCAGGACAGAGCGGGCAGGCATCGGTGGTGGGCTTGTAAGTCCTGGTCTGCCGGTGTGCGGAATAGATGACCCATTCACGCCGCACAGGGTGCCAACGGCGATGCGAAAAACCCTTTTGGTGCGGCCCGTCGGCCGCAGGCCAGCGCGGCGTGCCGGAATAATCGCCGTAAAGATGCAACAATCGCCCGTCCGGCATCGTGAACATGGACGGTTTCAAGTCGGATATCAGTCCGCCGTTTGTCATGAAAAAACGGTCCGCTTGGGGTGGCTATTTTCCTGATGCGGCGGCGCGTCGCTTTCTTCAGTGAGGTTGAGCGGCAGTCGGAACACCAATATCTTTGGCCATGATGCCATAAAAGCCATCATAGGCGCCTGCCACGATCTCGTCGTTGCCGGCCTACGGGGCCACCGAGGGCTCTCCTCCGCGCGAGCGGTGCCAATGCCATTAAACTGTTCCTTCTCCCGGCGTCCTTTAGATGTTTTCTGTTCCACATACCAATTATCATATTAATCTGTTTTTCTTGTCAAGTGCAGGGACTTAACGCCATGGACGGCATTAAGCCCTTCGCTGGTAGAGAAGGCCGCATGACGGGGCAATATACGGTTAGACGTCATCGAAACTTGCGATCAATATGCGTTGTCATGCTTGCAGAGAAGGTCAGCAGCATATCAAATTCCAGTCCGTAAATCGTCCGGTAATTTCTCGTCGGCGCTTTTGACAAACGCGCGGCTCACACAGGCGAATACGCCAATGAAGCAACGAAAACTTGGAAAAACCGGGTTTGACGTGAGCGAAATCGGCCATGGCCTGTGGGGCATGGGCAGTTGGTCCGACGCCGATGACAACGCCAGCCGCGCCGCCTTACGCCTGTCGGTCGAACGCGGATGCACCTTCTTCGACAGTGCGTTTGTGTATGGCAATGGCCGCAGCGACAACCTGATCGGTGGAATCGCACGCGAATATCCGCAACGTCCGCTGGTGCTGGCGTCAAAAATCCCCCCGGCCAACGGGCAATGGCCCAGCTCACCCGAGAATCGCCTTAGCGCCGTGTTTCCCCGCGCCCATGTCATCGAATATGCCAAAACGATCCGACACGCCTTTGGCCGCCGCATTGATCTGCTGCAATTCCACGTCTGGGAAGATGCTTGGGCCCAGGAAGCGGAATGGCAGGACACGGTCGCCGAACTGAAGGCGAAGGGCATGATTGGGGCATTCGGACTCAGCCTCAACCGTTGGCAACCTGAGAACGGCATTGCGGCCATCGAAACCGGCCTCGTCGAGAGCGTGCAGGTTATCTACAATGTTTTCGATCAGACGCCCGAAGACCGCCTGTTTCCAGTCTGCCGCGCGCACGATGTTGGCGTGATCGCGCGTGTGCCGTTGGACGAGGGGAGCCTTGGCGGCAAGATGACGCTCCAGACGCGCTTTCCCGAAGGCGATTGGCGGGCGGGTTATTTCAATCCGAAGAACCTGGCGGAAACCGTCACACGCGTCGAGGCTCTGAAAAAGATGCTGCCGGAGGGGATGAGCTTGCCGGAAATGGCGCTGCGCTTCATCCTGAGCGAACCTGCCGTCAGTACATTGATCGCCGGGATGCGCTCGCCGGACCATGTGCACGCAAATCTTGCGGTCTCAGACAAAGGGCCGCTGCCCACCGATCTGGTTGCCAAGCTGCGCGCACATCGCTGGGATCGCAGGCCGTCTCCTCCGACTTGATGGGCCAACGCAGAAATGTCCGCCTGACCGCATCGCCAATCAACACGGCGCCTTCCGCCGAACGGCCCGCCGTGTCGTGGTCATTCTTCAAACGGTTCCACGGTCGACCGCCTGCCGACAAGGAAGATGTCTGCCACCAGTTGGAACGGCCGCCTGTCCACGTCGGAACTACGTTGCTGGATCAATTCGGCGAAGCGGCGATAGAGGGAGGGATATTCCGTGTTCGCCGTGCCTGCGATGACTTCTTTTCCGTCGACGACGAGTGTACTGCCTTGCCCGGTAAGATGCAGTGCGCCACGGTCGGCCTCGATGTCGATATCCCACGTCGGCACGCCAGCATATCGGAAATCGAATTCGGCCTCGATGCGGGCGCCCGAAGCCGTTGCGAAGGCAACATTGGCGGCGATCGGAGAACTGCAATTTGCGGGAAAGAAGAGATCGGCCGCTTCGACGAAAACCGGCTCCGGCACGATCTTTGTGAGAATCGAAACCGCGTTGATTCCGGGATCGAACACGCCGAATCCACCCGCCTGCCATATCCATGCTTGCCCGGGATGCCATTGCCGCACATCTTCCTTCCAGACGACACGACCGCTACGAACGGTGCACGGCTTGAGCGAAACCTGTGCGGCTTCGACCGCCGCGGCGTGCTGCGCATGCCATGTCTGGAACAGCGTGCGGTCCACCTGTCGTGCCTGCCGGGTCAGTTCGTCCAATTGCGTCGTTGTTTGGCAGGGCGGCTTCTCCAGGAACACGTGTTTGCCATGCTGCAGGGCGAGCCGTGCCGCCTCGTAATGCGCCTGCGGCGGTGTACAGATCGCGATGGCATCCATGTCGGGACCATCGGCGAGCATTGCCTCGATGTTTGGGAAATTGGCGATACCGTCGACTTTTGTCAGACGGCTCGCGCAGGCCACAAGCTCAAAGGCGGTGTTTGCGCGTACCACAGGGATATGCTGATCTTTCGCGATCTTGCCGACGCCGACAATCCCCACGCGTATACGCCCCACGCAGTTCCTCCCTTAAGGGCAACCCGACAAAGCGGAATCTGGCCCGCGGAAAGGACGCGCAATGAGACGATCGACAAATGGATTCACATTGGCCTCGTTGTGCGTCGGCAGATAACAATCAAGCCGAGTTGCGGCGATCCTCGGAACAGACAAGCGCGACCTAACGGCAGTTCCGTCGTGCCGGGCTTCGCATAGCGTGACAGGTTCTTTTGCATTATCGCGACGCGCGCGCTTTCTGTGCGCGGGGGCGCGCGCTCTGCAATGTGGTTTCTTCCGCCTTGTTGATCAAATCCAGCGCCTCCTGGATGAGTTCGTGTGTGGCCGCTTCCGCCGCCGCACCATCACCCGCCAGGATCGCGTCCGAAATCTTCTTGTGATCGCGCACGCTGGCACGGTGGACACCCTTGTATCTGTTCGTCATTCGGATGCTGAAACGGAGCGCCGTCTCCGTCAGTTTGCGCAACTGCGTGTAAAACCTGTTTCCGCTCGCGGACAGGATGGCGACATGAAACGCGATGTCCGATGCAAGCGAATCGTCTTCGCCGCGTTCTGCCGCGGTCATCCGTTCAATCGCCGACTTGATTGCAGCCTTCTCGACCGGACCGGCGACGACGGCGGCCAACGCGGCGGCTTTCGGCTCTACGGCTAGGCGCACCTGCGTAAATTCCCTCAACAACGAAAACGAGAACTTCCGTTCCATGAGCCAGCGCAGAACATCGGGGTCTAGGAGATTCCAGTTTTCCTCCGGCTGAACCCAGGTACCCTGACGCGGGCGCGCGCTCAGGAGCCCTTTTGCGGTGAGCATTTTCACCGCCTCGCGCAGGACGCTTCGGCTCGCACCGTATTGTTCGCAGAGTTCTGCTTCGACCGGGAACGGATTCTTGATCGAATATTTGCCAGACACGATGGCGACACCGAGATCCTGGACGATCCGGTAGGTCAGATTTTGGCCATCCGCGTGTGTCAGCATTCCTTTTCTCCCTGGGCCGAACCCGACAGCGAAACATCCTGTATGCCCTGCAGAAAGCGTTCCTCGGGCAGGCCCGCAATACCGATATTGTACACAAAGACATCACCGGCGCTAATTTCACGCTGGAGTGCCTCCTCTTTCAAGTCCTGGCGCGCCGTGGTGACGAACAGCAGGTCGAGCTTTGGTCCGCCAAACGCCACGCAGCTCGGCTGACTGGCGGGTACCTCGAGAAAGCGGTCGATTCGGCCGTCCGGCGCGTAGCGTACGACGCGGCCGGCCCCCCAGTGGGCGCTCCACAGAAAACCTTCCGCGTCGACAGTGGCGCCATCGGGGAAGGCGCCTTCTGGGGTTTCCGCGAAAACGCGGCGGCCGGAAATGCCGCCGCTTGCTGCGTCGAACGCAAACCGCCAGATCGTTCGGCGCGGAGAATCTGCAAAGTAGAACCAGCTGCCGTCCGGGCTCCAACAAATACCGTTGGAGATTGTGATGCCGCTCTTCCGGAGATGTGCCCGGCCGCCTTGGTCGACGCAATAACGGTTGGCCTTCTCGGCGCCGGCAGCCGTCTCCGCCATGGAGCCGGCCCAGAAGCGGCCCCGGCGGTCGACACGACCGTCATTCAGCCGCATGCCGCCACGGTCCGCCTCGGGGCGTGCAAGCCACACCGTTGCGCCGTCCAAGGGGTTGAACAGGGCGAAGCCGCTTTCAAAGGCGGCGATCAACCTGACGCTCCTCTCTACGAGTCCAAACGAGCACAGGCGCTCCGGCGTCGCGAAGGAATTCAGTGCCTCTCTGTTCCAGTCATACCGGTACAGGCGCCGTTCTTGAATGTCCGTCCACCACAACGACTCTGTTTCGACATCCCATAAAACGCCTTCGCCGAGGGTATTTCCGGCCCGGATGATCTTGACTGGCTCCATCACCTCTCACCAGAACGTCACATAGAGCGCCACAAGAATCCCAACCACGATGACGCTGGCGACATTGAATATCCAGCCGGTGGAATAATCGATGTCCCTCACGTCGACGGTCGACGTCTTCGGCCTGTGTTGCAGCAATGAGACCAGGATGGTCGCCGCAAGGCAGATGAGAAACACATAGCCGACCCGGTTCATGAACGGAATCTCCGGCGCATAGATTTTGTAGGCAAAAGACAACACTACCGATCCGACGGCCGCAACGAAAGCGCCCGCGGTCGTGGTGCGGGCCCAGAACATCCCCAGCACGAAGATGATGACGATGCCTGGCGTCACGAACCCGGTGTATTCCTGGATGTATTGGAATGCCTGGGAAAGGTTCCCTAGCAGAGGCTTCGCAGCCAGCATGGCGACAATCAGCGCTATGACGGCGGTCAGGCGGCCTATTATGACAAGCGTGCGTTCGCTCGCGCTTTTGTGGAACGGCTTATAGAGGTCGATCGTGAAGATCGTGGCGATCGAGTTGATCTTCGAGCCCATCGACGCAATGATCGCGGCGATCAATGCCGAGAACACCAATCCAAGGAACCCTGGTGGCAGCAGCGTCATCAGGTAGGGATAAGCCTGATCCGGCCGGCCGAGATGCGGCGCAAGAATTCCCGCCGCGATGCCGGGCAGTACGACAATCACCGGAATCAGAAGCTTCAAGAATGCCGCAAGCACGATTCCGTTCTGAGCTTCGCGCGTGCTCTTCGCTCCGAGGGCGCGCTGGATGATGTACTGGTTGAAGCCCCAATACGACAAATTCATGATCCACATGCCACCGATGATGACGGACAGGCCTGGGAGATCCTTGTAGTATGGATTGTCGGGGGAAAGGATCATCTGGAACTTGCCGGGCATCTCCGTTCTAAGGATGTCGAAGCCGCCGACGACGCCGGCGATGCCGGTTTCGCCGGAAATCTTTCCAAGCGCCATATAGACGATTACGAGCCCGCCCAGAACGAGCAGGGTCACCTGGACGATGTCCGTCAAGGCTACTGCCTTCAATCCACCATAGAGCGCGTAGGCGCCGGCGAATATGCCGAGCGCGAGCATGGCGTATTGCATGTCGATGCCTGTCACGGTGGAGACTGCCGTTGCCCCCAGCCAGAGGATCGACGTGAGATTCACGAACACATAGAGCCCGAGCCAGAACACCGCCATGACCAAGCGGACGCTCGATCCGTATCGCCGCTGCAGGAATTCCGGCATCGTGTAGATTTCGTTCTTCAGGAAGACCGGCAGGAAGAACTTGCCGACAATGAGCAGTGTGAGCGCCGCCATCCATTCGTAGGAGGCGATGCCCAGGCCGATCACGTAGCCCGAACCCGACATGCCGATGATCTGCTCGGCCGAAATGTTCGCGGCGATCAGCGATGTGCCGATGGCCCACCAGGGCAGGTTCTTGCTGGCGAGAAAGTAGTCCTTGCTGTCTTTGATGTGGCCGGCCTTCTCGCGCGAGACCAATTGGGCCAGCGTGAAGATGGAGACGGCGTAAGTGACAAGGACGGCGATGTCTATGAAAGAAAGGTGCATAGGCGTTTATCCCCCTGACGGACCGCGCTTGGCGCGCGCGGTCATTTTTTCGACACCCCAGCAATGCCGGGGTCACGCTGCTTTGCGGCTTCGGCCTGCGCTAAAGCTCTGAGGGCAGGTTTGCAAACGAACCACGCGCGAATGAAGGACATCAGTGCGATTCTCGTTCGACGTTGGATCCGCTTGCACCAACTAGGAAATCCAGGTCACAGCCGCGGTCGGCTTGCAGGACGTGGTCGTAGTACAGCCGGTAATAGCCGCGGTTCCATTTTGGCGGCGTATGTGTATTGCGCCAATTTTCCAGGCGCGCTTCTATTTCGGCGTCGGAAATCAGGAGTTCGAGCTTGCGGGCATGGCCGTCGAACAGGATTTCGTCGCCGGTTTTCACGATCGCGAGCGGTCCGCCGGCCTCGGATTCGGGCGCCACGTGCAGAATGACCGTGCCGAATGCGGTGCCGCTCATGCGTGCGTCGGAAATGCGCACCATGTCCTTGACACCGCGAGCCAGTATCTTGCGGGGCAGCGGCATGTTGCCGACCTCGGGCATTCCCGGATAGCCCTTGGGCCCGCAACCCTTGAGCACCAGGACGGAGCTGTCGTCGACATCAAGTGTCGGGTCGTCGATGCGCGCCTTGAAGTCCTCGATCGTCTCGAACACGACGGCACGGCCGCGATGGCGGTAGAGCGAGGTCTGGGCGGCGCTCGGCTTCATAATGGCGCCGTTGGGGCAGAGATTGCCGTTGAGAACCCAGATGCCGGAATGCTCTCGTGCCGGTTTCGTTGCATCGCGAATAACCTCGTCATTGAAGCATTCCGCCTGTGCGATGACCTCGCCGAGGGTTTGGCCAGATACGGTCGGCGCATCGAGCGAGAGCTTGTCTGCAACCTGGTGCAGTGCCGCCGGCAGGCCGCCCGCGTAATGAAAATCTTCCATCAGAAAGCGGCCAGAGGGCTGCAGGTCGACGATCAGTGGGATCTCGCTGGACAGCCGGTCGAAGTCCTTCAGCTGTAGGGGTATGCCCAGACGTCCTGCAATGGCCAGAAGATGGATGACCGCGTTGGTCGAGCCACCGATGGCCGCAATTGTGCAGATCGCGTTCTCAAGAGCCTTGCGGGTGATAATGTGCGACAGGCGGATGTCCTTGTGCGCCATCTCGACGATCATTCGGCCTGTCTCGTGCGCCAGCACGCGGCGTCGCGCATCGACGGCCGGGATCGTGGCGTTGTAAGGGAGCGACAGCCCCATTGCCTCCACCAAGCAGGCGAAGGTGGACGCCGTGCCCATGGTCATGCAGGTGCCCGGGCTGCGTGACATGCCGCTTTCGGCCGCCGCAAAGTCCTTCGGTAACATCTCGCCGGCCCTTACCGCCTCACTGAACTTCCAGACGTCTGTGCCGGAGCCGATGTCGCCGCCGCGGAACTTGCCGTTCAGCATCGGGCCCGATGAGACCACGATGGTGGGAAGGTCGACACTCGCGGCGCCCATCAGCGGGCCGGGCGTCGTCTTGTCGCAGCCGCCGAGCAGTACGACGGCGTCGATTGGATTGCCGCGAATGGATTCTTCCACCTCCATCGCTAGCAGATTGCGGAACAGCATTGCGGTCGGGCGCATCTGAGTCTCGCCCAGCGACATGGCGGGAAACTCCAGCGGCAGTCCTCCGGCTTCCCACACACCCCGTTTGACGTGCTCGGCAAGGTCCCGCAGATGGTAATTGCAGGGGGTAAGCTCCGACCACGTGTTGCAGATGCCGATAACCGGGCGGCCATCAAACACGTTGGCCGGAAGTCCCTCGCTCTTCATCCAACTGCGGTGGATGAACCCGTCACGGTCCGTACGGCCGTAGATTCTGGCGCTGCGAAATCTGCTTTTTTGCGAGGACATGCCAGCCGTGTCCTTTGGAAACGAAAGCGCGAGGCTGCCGGGGGAAGTCAAATCCCGCCCCCGATTAGCACTTGTATATTTATATGATAAATATACTTCCTGTAAAGCGAACGGCATCACGGGCAGGCGAATGTGGATCGCGAGGCGACATCCTTATGTGCGAGGCAGCATCGTACCGCATCGCAGCGCGCCAAATCGCTACAGGTGCCCGCGAACGCTTGTCGGAGTTGTCGCATGTGTGCGCGGCACCGTGAGCAGCGCGTTTGGCAGCGCCGCTTGGTCGGCGATGGCGCGATGACTTCGGGTAAAACGCGAGTGCTGCTTGTGCGCCCGATCAGTGGCAGCCGCCGTCGGCAATGGCAACGCTGTCACGAGTCTCTCGGGCGCGGCTGTGTTCGGGGAAGCTGGAACGGGAAGCGGCGAATGACAGAGGGGTTGGTATGTTAGCGCTACCATCGCTGTCACTTCAAAACCACGATGGACAAGAGTCCGTAGTCGCTCGACAACGTCGGCTTGACGGCTATTCATATATTTATATGATAAGTCAGATAATAGGCTGTGGTCTAAGAGCCGTGGCCAGAGGCTGCAGCCTTAGCAGGGGAGGAATACACAAGTGAAATCTCTACAACGTGCGCTCCTTTGTGGAGCAAGTGCTATCGCGGTCTTTTCCGCGGTGTCGGTCGGCGCGTTTGCGCAGGCTGATCAAAGCTCCGTGGAAACGGTCACGGTCACCGGTGTGCGTGAAAGCCTTCGCGACTCGCTGGTTATGAAGCAAAGCTCCAACCTCATCACGGAAGATATCTCGACGAAGGACATCGGGCAGTTGCCGGATGTCACCATCGCCGAAGAGCTTAATCGTCTTCCAGGGCTTAACACGACGCTCGACCGCGGAAACGCCAGCCAAGCCGCCGTCCGCGGGCTCGGTCCGCGGTTCGTTCTCGGCCTGGTCAACGGCCGCGAAGTTGCGTCGTCGGAGCCGGACCAGAATGTCCGCTGGGAAATCTATCCGTCCGAGGTCGTCTCCGCCGTGAAGGTCTACAAGTCGCAAGGGGCCAATCTCATATCCGGCGGCATCGCGGCGACCATCGATATCCAGACCATCTCTCCGCTGGATTACACTGGTCCGAGTTTCACGATGCGTGTCGGGCCGGAATATAATGAGGAAGCGAACCAACTTCCGCATTACAGCCCGTGGGGTATGCGCGGCAGCACGACCTACATCACGCATCTCAGCCAGAATTTCGCTATCGCGCTCGGTGCCAGCTTCCAGCGTGAAAAGAACGGATACGAGTCGTTCCAAGGCTGGGGATACAACCCGGCCACCAGTTGGAATGCTGGTGACGTAACCGGCGACGGGATCCCGGATGCGACGCCATGGGGCGCGCAGACTGAAGTAACCGAAATTCAGCAGGACCGTACAGCCTTCACGGGCACAGCCGACTGGCGTGCGAATTCGAACCTCCGCTTCAAGCTGGATGCACTTTACTCCGGCTACACGATTCATGAGGACCAGTTCCAGGCTTGGTACGGCAACGGCACGTGGGGCGACTGGACGGCGTTCCCGACGAGCCCACCAGTGCACACACCATGCGACGGCTCTGCGGCATCTAAGTACGGTTGCGTCGCCGGTGTCGCGAACCCAAACGTGACGACTCTTGGTGGCGTTGTGGTTGCCGCGAATTTGCCAAATTCCTACGCCGACTTGCAGAACACGATCGCCCTTTACGGCGAACGGCACACGCTCGTCGTTGGCGGTCTCAATACGGAATGGACGCAGGGGGCATGGGACGTCAAGCTCGATCTCTCTCACTCCGAAGCTGCCCGCAACAACGATTGGCAAGCCATGTATGCGGACCAGTATCCGCAGAACATGACCTTCGATACGCGGGCCGGACAGTCTCCGGTCGTGACCGTATCGGGCTTCGGTGCCGATGTCGCCAATCCGGCATCGCAGACCGTGCACACGTGGAATCCCGCCACGACGGGACCCGAATACACCCGCGACCATATTTCGGCGGCCCAACTCGACGGCTCGCGCACGATCGAGGGCTCTTTCTTTACGGAGTTCGATTTCGGCGCGCGCTTGGCCGATCGCGCGAAGAATCATCGGCAGTTCCAGTTCAATCTGTGTCCGGTGACCGGTTCAACGGTGGGCGGCTGCACGGGCGCTTCAACCGACTTCACGCTTCCGGCCTCCGACCTGAGCGAATTCACGGTGCGTGATTTCAGTGTTCCGTCGATGGTCTACGGCAACTACAGCAAGCTTGCGCCGCTGGTCTTTGGGAATACGGCCGTGCCTGCGGGATCGGAGCTGCTGCCGCAGCATTGGAAAGTGCACGAAAGCGTTCTTGAAGGTTACCTGATGACCGACTTCAGGTCCGACTTCATGGGCGTGCCGATGAACGGCAATCTTGGCGTGCGCGTCTCGAACGTGGCCACGACAAGTTCGGGCTACAGCAACAACCTGCCGATCTCACTCAAGAAGAACTACACCGACGTCTTGCCGAGCCTGAACGTGAACTTCCATCTGAGCGACGAGCAGATTCTGCGCTTCGGTGCGGCGATAGCCGTATCACGCCCGCCGCTGGACGAACTCAGGACCGGATTCTCGCTGAGCACGTCGCCGCCGTATACCGGGTCTGGCGGGAATCCGACTCTCAATCCCTACAAGGCGGATCAGGTCGATCTGGACTACGAGTGGTATTTTCACGAGGAGTCGCTGTTCGCCGCCGCGTTATACTACAAGCACCTGAACAGCTTCATCGGCTACGGTACGACCACGCAGCTCATCAACGGCAACTCTTACACGATGTACTCGCCGTTGAACGGTCCTGGCGGAGATATCACGGGCCTGGAACTGACATTCCAGAGCCGCCTCTATTTCCTGCCGGGGTTCCTGAAGGATTTCGGAATATACTCGAACTATGCCTACGTGAACTCGGGTTTGAAGGAGTTTTCGCCGGTCAACGACCCGCTGGATGCCACCGGCTTGGCAAAGCACACGGCCGAACTGGACCTGTGGTACAGCGCCAACGATATCGAGGCGCGCATCGCCTACAAGGTCCACAGCCCGTTCACGATTATCGCCGGATGGAATTCGCAAACGCTCACCAGGCTCGATTGGGAACGCACGCTGGACGCCAGCCTGAGCTATCAGTGGACGGATAATATTGGGTTCCGTCTGCAGGCGCGCAATCTGACGAACGAGGTCTCGCGTTCCTACTGGGACAACAACCCGGAGGAACTGGCTCGCTTCGATACGTTCGGCCGGTCCTTCCTGTTCGACATCTCCTACAAGAACTGATGTGACGTTTACGGCGAGGGGGGAAACCCCCTCGCCGACGTTCTTCGTTGGTGAGGTGGGCATGAAGTCGCTTGCAGTATCTTTCTTCGCGTTCCTTTTCCTCTCTCTGGCCCCTTCATCGGCGCACGAATTCTACTTCGGCGCCGATCTTTCTTTTGCCAACGAGATGGACGATTGCGGCGTCGTCTACCGCGAAAACGGCCAGCCGAAAGATCTGTTCGCCCTGTTCAAGGAACACGGCGCCAACATAGCGCGGGTCCGCATCTGGACCGACGGCAATCCAACCAAATACAGCAACCTCGCCGACGTCGAGCGAAGCCTGAAGAGAATCAAGGCGGCGGGCATGACCGCGTCGCTCGACTTCCACTACTCCGATTGGTGGGCCGACGGCGGCAAGCAGACCATTCCCGCCGCATGGGCCAAGATCAAGAATCCGCACAAGCTGGCGAAGGTCCTCTATCGTTACACATACGATACGCTGATCGCGTTGGACAAAGCTGGCGTGATGCCGGACATCGTTCAGCCGGGAAATGAAATCAATCATGAAATTCTGGACAAGGGCCGCTGGAGATCCGGCGCCATCGACTGGAAGCGCAACGCCTTGCTGTTGAACGCGGCGATCAAAGCGATACGGGATGCCGGCCGCAGGTCGTCCACCAGACCAAAGGTGATGATCCAGATTGCTCAGCCGGAAAACGTCTTGCCCTGGTTTGCGGCGGCCGTCAAAGCCGGCGTGACCGATTTCGACATGATCGGCATCAGTTATTATCCGAAGTGGTCCATGGACTCGCTTCGGGGGCTTGGGCGCACGATCAATATACTGCGCAACCGCTACCCCAACGTCGACGTGACCGTCGTCGAAACCGCCTATCCCTGGACCACGGGGCAAGATTCCGGCCTGGCCAAGGACAACGTAACCCCCGGTTATCCGGCGACGCCACAAGGCCAGAAGGACTTCCTGGTCGATCTCACCCAGACCGTGATCGCCAACGGCGGCGTCGGCGTTCTCACCTGGGCGCCCGACTGGATTCCGTCACAATGCACAAAGGGCCCCGCCCGTGGTGTCGATTGGGAGGTGATGACGTTCTTCGGGCCCAACGGCGAGGTTTTGCCGGGGATCGACTTCATGCGCCACAAATACAACTGGCCTGTGAACGTCACGTTCCGCTTCCGTGGCGCCGCGCCGCAGCATGGCCAAGCCTTCTACCTATGGGGCGATTTCTTCGGTGATCCGGACTTCCTGGCGTTTCCTGTCCGCCGCGAGGGCGACGAGCTGGTGTACAAGACGACGATCATGCCGGGGACTTACATTCGGTTCCAGTTGTTCGGCGACAAGACGATGACGGAGCCGCTGCTCTCCGGACCAAAGTTGAGCGAAGGCGCCGTTTCGGAGACCGTCCCGGATCACGACACGATCTATGACTTCGATGTGAAAACCCCTGTGCGATAAGAGGTGGACATGAGGTTCTTCGCCGGGCTGTTCGCGGCGCTTGTTTTGCTTTCGCTACCCGCTTGCGCGCACGTTTTTTACTTCGGCGCCGATCTGTCTTTCGCCAACGAAATGGACGATTGCGGCGCAATCTATCGCGACGATGGCAAGCCGCAGGACGTCTATGCCATCTTCAAGAACCATGGTGCGAACCTGGTCCGCATCCGGATTTGGAACAACGCGACCTGGACCAAATACAGCGATCTTGCCGACGTCGAGCGCAGCATCAAAAGGGCCAAGGCGCTCGGCCTGCAAGTGCTGCTTGATTTCCAATATTCGGACGACTGGGCGGACGCCGGCAAGCAAGTCATTCCCGCCGCCTGGGCTGGCATCAAGGACGACGGCGAACTGGCGAAGACGCTGTATCAATATACCTACGACACGTTGAATACCCTGAGTAAGGCCGGCCTGATGCCGGACATGGTCCAGGTCGGCAACGAGATCAACTCGGAGATCCTCGCACCGGGACCGTGGAAAACGGGGCAGACGATCAATTGGGAACGCAATGCCAAGCTCCTCAATGCGGCGATCAAGGCGGTGCGCGACGCTGGCGCGGCGTCATCGGTCAAACCCAAAGTGATGATCCACATCGCGCAGCCGGAAAATGTCGAACCGTGGTTCGCTGCCGCCACCGCCGCGGGCGTGACCGATTTCGACCTCATCGGCATCAGCTATTATCCGAAATGGTCACACGACACGTTGGCCGGGCTCGGCGCCACGATCAATCGGCTTCGCTATCGCTATCCCAACGCGCAGGTCATGGTGGTCGAAACCGGTTATCCATGGACGCTGCAATGGGCCGACAACACGAACAACGTGCTTGGCGAAGACTCACTGATGTCAGCCTACCGCGCCACGCCGGAGGGCCAGGAACAATATCTAACCGATCTGACACAGACGGTGATCGCCAATGGCGGTGCAGGTGTTGTTTATTGGGCGCCCGATTGGGTTTCCACCAAGTGCCGCACGCGCTGGGGGCAGGGCTCCACCTGGGAAAACGCGACATTCTTCGATTTCCAGGGCAATGTGCTGCCGGCGATCGATTTCATGCAGCACGCGTATGACTGGCCCGTTAGCGTCACCTTCCGCTTCCACGGTCTGGCGCCGCCGCCCGGCCAGGCTTTCTTCCTGTGGGGCGATTTTATCGGCTCGCGGCAGTTCGCCATACGGCTCCCCGACGACGGCACGCCGTTGGATTATACCACCACCATTATGCCAGGGCAGAAGATCCGCTTTCAGGTCTTCGACAGTCTGTCGCTGCACGCACGCTTGATCTCGGGCGATTCCGTTACCAACGGATTTGCGACCGAAACCATTCCCGACAACGATGTGGCCTACGACATCGCCCTGAGCATGCCGGCCCAGACGGCTGGCCACTAGCCTACGGAGGGCCTGAACTTCGCCGGCATTGTCGTGATGACGAGCGACGCCGGCTGAAGGCCGGGCGCGGTCGCGTCCAACCTGAGTGCTCCAGGCATCTTCGCGGATTGCAGAATGGCCGTGCAAAGCCCGTTGAAGGCCGAGCGGTTGGCGCCCTTGTCGGGCTCGTGACTTCTGGGATCGCCGTTGCCGACGCCGATGAGCGCACCGGGCCCCGACACGCTGAACGCAACCTGGTTGCTGGCGGTCGGAACCATGCGGCCTTGCGCGTCGGCGATTTCGACGGTGACCACCACCACGTCCTCGCCATCGGCGGCGATTGCGGTGCGGTCTGGCCGCAGGACGATCTGCGCGGGCGCGCCTGTCGTTTCGCGTTTTGCCGTCAGGACCTGTTTGCCGCCTTTGTAACCGCGCGCTTCGATGATGCCCGGCGCATAGACGACGTCCCATTCGACATGCCTGAGAGGGACGACATCACGCACGCCCTGGCTCTGTCCGTTCAGGAGTAATTCAACGCGGTCGAGATTGGAATGGCACCAGACGTTGATCTTCTGACCTTCCTTGCCCTGCCAGTTCCAATGCGGGAACAGGTGCAGCACAGGCTCGTTGCCCCACCACGCCTTGTAATAAAAGTAGTTGTCCTTCGGAAAGCCGCAGGTGTCCATGAAGCCGAATTGCGAGCTGACGTTGGGCCAGTGGTTTTGCGGCGTCGGTTCGCCGCGGTAATCGAATCCGGTCCAGACGAATCCGCCACCAATGAATGGGCGCGGCGCCACGATGTTCATCCAGGCTTCGGCGGTGGAGGCCCACCAGGGGAATTCGGTGTCGTAGGCAACGCAATAGCCGCTCGCCGGATCGCGCACATAAATACCTCGCGTCGACACCGTGCTGCCGGTCTCCGTTCCGATCGTTGGCTTGCCGGGATAGCGCACATGGAAGGCAGGAATCTTGTCGGTGCGGTAATTGCAGCCCAGCACGTCGAGCACCGGCGTGATGCCGATGCCCCAGACCTTGTCGTTGTCCACCGCGGCGGTGATCGGACGCGTCGGATCGAGTTCGCGGCAGACACGCTTCATCGTCGTGGCGATGCGCGCGCCGCGGTCGGTACCCTGTTGCGGCTCCTCGTTGCCGATGGCCCACAGGACGATGCTGGGGTGATTGCGGTCGCGGCGGATCATCCGCTCCAACTCGCTGATGGCCTCGTCGTCCGACGACATACGCCGCGTTTCGTCGACGACGAGCATTCCCACGCGGTCGCAGGCATCCAGAAGTTCCGGCGCCGGCGGATTGTGCGACGTGCGATAGGCGTTGCAGCCCATCTCCTTCAGACGCTCGATGCGCCACGCATGCAGACGGTCCGGCAGCGCCGCTCCGACGCCCGCATGATCCTGATGATTGCAGGTGCCGTTCAATTTGACCGGTTTGCTGTTCAGGAAGAATCCCTTTTCCGGGTCGAAACGAATGGAACGGACGCCGAAAGAGGTCACGGCGTCGTCCACCGTTTTGCCGTCAGCCACGACCTTTGTCACCAGCTGATAAAGCTGCGGTGTCTCCACCGACCAGAGCGCCGGCGCGTGCAGGACGGCGCGCTGCGCCAGCAGACGCTTCTCCTGGGACCCCATGGTGAGCGGCTGCGTCCTCAGCGACGCCACGGCGCGGCCTTTGGGATCGAACACCGTCGAAACCAGCTGGCACTTGCGGACCGACAGGCCTTCGTTGAACAACTCCGTGGAAATCTCGATCGCCGCCGTGGTGCCGTTGATCTTGCTTGTGACCCATGTGCCCCATTGCGGAATGTGCAATGCGTCGGTCTTGACCAGCCAGACGTGGCGATAGATGCCGGCTCCTTCGTAGAACCAGCCTTCGCCCAGCGTCGCATCGACGCGCACGGTCAGGATGTTCTTGCCGCCGTAATTGGCGAAATCGGTGACGTCGACGCGAAACGGCGCGTAACCGCTTTGATTGCTTCCGACAATGTAGCCGTTGAGCATCACCAGGCAGTCGCGGAACGCTCCATCGAACTCGATCGACAAACGTCGCCCTAGATCGGACGCGGGCAGGTCGAACGTGCGCCGATACCAGCCGATGCTGGTATCGGGGTATCTGCGGCCCAGGGGTTTGAAGCCGTGCGCGGCGCGCGGATCGTCCGCCGGGGGCGGCGGCGGGTTGGTGCTCGGGACAAAAGGAAGCGCGACGGCCCAATCGTGCGGAAGATTTATCTGCTGCCAGCCGCTGTCGTCGAAATCCAGTTCGGCGGCTGTGGAGACATCGTTGCCGGCTTTGGCGAAGGTGCGCTGGTTGAGCCCGAAGTCGAAATCCTTGCTTTCGTCGCAGGCATGGCCGAGGTGGACGCGCCAGCCGAAGTCCAGCAGCAACCTGGCCCGTACCAAGGGAAGCTTTTCGGCTGCCGGAGGCGGCCGGAGTGCCGGCTTCGCGGCCTGTGCCGCTGCTGGCGTGTTGTCCGCGGCCGCCGTCGCCGTGACGGCGACACTGCTTTTCAGAAGATCGCGCCTTGTCAGTCTGCTCATCGTTTCACTGCCAGAGAATGTGACGGTTATTGAGCTTATGCGGAAGCAAAGCTCATAATTATCATATCAGTCATATAAAGGAAGCGCCATGCTCCGGACATGACGGGATACTCATCACCGGATGAACATGACGATACCTCATCCCGTCCGGCCTTGGGATCACGCCGGCGGCGGGTGCGCAGCCGGTCGCGCTGGTCAGGCTTTCAACATCGCCGGATCGATCGGCAAGGTACGAATCCGCTTGCCGGTCGCGGCGAAGATCGCATTGCACAGGGCGGGAATGGCCGCTGGCAGGGGCGGCTCGCCCAGCCCGGTCGGAGAATTGTCCGTTGTCAGGAAGTGTACCTCGATCGGCGCGGTTTGCGACATCCGCAGCAGCTTGAAGGTATCGAAATTGGCCTGCACGACGCGACCGTTCTCGATCGTGATCTTCTCGTTCAGCGCCGCCCCAAGACCATCGAGGATGCCGCCTTGCGTGATATTTTCGGCGGCGGTTGGGTTGATGACCTGGCTCCCGATATCGCCGACGGCCCACACCTTGTTGATCTTCATCCCACCGCTTGCGCCATAATACCGGTAGAGATTGGCTGGGGGACTAGGATTCGAACCTAGACTAGCGGAGTCAGAGTCCGCGGTCCTACCGTTAGACGATCCCCCAACGGGCGCCCCGTTTAGCCCACTATCGCCGCCGCTTTCAAGGATAATGCGCTGGCCCCGCCGCCGCAGCTGGTCCGCCGGTGCGGCCCCCGCCTTCATGGCCCGGAACGGCCCGCCTGGCGCCACAAATCGCCCACTTTGCCCGCCGCCGGGCCCGCCATCCATGCTAGCGTCCGCCGAACATCGGACGGGATCGAAACCATTGGCAGAGACGCGGCGGCAGCCAAAGAGGCGAGACTCGGGCCGCCGCGGCGGGCAGGGGCTGCTGCTGGCTGCGCTCGATCTGGGCACCAACAATTGCCGGCTTCTCATCGCCACGCCCGAACGCGACGGCAATTTGCGCATTGTCGACTCGTTCTCCAGCATCGTGCGGCTGGGAGAGGGGACGTCGCGCACCGGTGCACTCAGCGAAGCGGCGATGGAGCGGACCGTCGCGGCGCTGAAGGTCTGCGCGGAGCGCCTGGACAAGCATCGCGTGCGGCATGTTTGCGCCATCGCCACCGAGGCCTGCCGGCGAGCGTCCAACGCCCAGGTGTTGATCGATCGTGTGGCGAACGAGACGGGTATCAGGCTGTCCGTGGTCACGGCGGCGGAAGAGGCGCGGCTCGCGGCCGTTGGCTGCGCCCCGCTGATCGGCGCCGATTATGACGGCGCGCTGGCCTTCGATATCGGCGGCGGCTCGACCGAGGCGATCTGGCTGCGGCACGGCGCCGGCGCATCGTCGCTCCGGCAAATCGCCTCCGTCCCGCTTGGCGTCATGTCGCTGGCGGAAGCCGACGGCGAAGGCTCGTTTGCCGCCATGCGTGACGCGATGCTGGCCCGTTTTGGCGAGGTCCGGCGCGAGATGGACAAGAGCGGCGTCTTCGACGTCGCGCGCCATCACCTGCTCGGAACCTCGGGTACGGTGACGACGCTGGCGGGGGTCGCCATGAACCTGCCGCGTTACGTGCGGGCACTGGTGGATGCCTCGTGGCACGATTGCGCGGATATTCTTGCGGTGGTGAACAGGTTGGTCGCGCTGGACCGGAAGGATCGCGCGGCGCTGGGCTGCGTCGGTGAGGAACGGGCTGACCTGATCGTTCCCGGCTGTGCTATCTATAGTGCTATCCAGACGGTGTGGCCCTGCGTCAGGCTGCGCGTCGCAGATCGCGGATTGCGTGAAGGAATTCTGCGCGAGTTGATGGAGGAAGCAAAACGATGAACGAGCGCGATTCCGGTTCGGGGCGCGGCGAGCGGCGGGTGCGCGTGAGCAGCACGCGCGGGCGCAGCGCCTCGTCGACGCGCTGGCTGGAACGTCAGCTCAACGATCCTTACGTCGCTGCGGCGAAGGCAAAAGGCTATCGTTCGCGAGCGGCGTTCAAGCTCAAGGAACTGGACGCCAAGTTCCACCTGTTGAAGCGTGGCGCGCGCGTGCTCGATCTGGGCGCCGCGCCCGGCGGCTGGTGCCAGGTTGCGGTGGAGCGCCTGGGCGACAAGGGCAAGATCGTCGCTGCGGACATTCTCGAAATCGAACCAATCTCCGGCGTGGAGATATTCAAATGCGATCTGCTCGACGCCGACACGCCGGACATGCTGAAGCATGCGCTGGGCGGCGAGGCCGATCTGGTGCTCTCCGACATGGCCGCGCCCACCACCGGCCACCGCGCCACCGACCAGATTCGCACCACCACCCTGTTTGAGGTCGCGCTCGATCTTGCCGAAGACGTTCTGAAGCCGGGCGGCGCGTTCGTCGGCAAGGTCTTTCAGGGCGGCGCCACAAACGAATTGCTCGCTCGCGTCAAGCTGCGCTTCGCCGAGGTGAAGCACGTCAAGCCGCCCGCCAGCCGCGCCGAATCCGTGGAACTCTATCTCGTCGCGCTGGGCTTCAAGGCCGGTAGACCTGCCTTGGCGTGAATTGAGCCATAGTTGTCTTCGCCGGCGAGCATCGCGAAGGGACGCGAGGGAAGGGGCCCGCGTGGCCGAAGCCGAGTGATCCTTTTCCCATCACACCTTGGTGCGTTCGTCGCATCCGGGCTTGACGCTGTAGCACTGCCCCCTACGCTCGCCACTCCAATCCGGAGGGGTATCATGCGCGCAATCGCGTCTGCAGCGGCAGCTATCGTCCTAATTGTTACGGTCTCGGCCCATGCCGCCGAACAAAGCGCCGACGCGCGGTTGCGCGCGCTCTACACCAGCGAGTGGGCATGGCGCGAGGCGACCTTCGCGGACGACGAGGGCGGCACCAAGCCCATCGTCGACCATCTGCCGAAGGTCGATCCGGTGACGCAGGCCATGCGGCTGGCTTATTGGCAGAACGTGATGAAGGAGCTGGACGCGATTCCCTATGCGCAGCTCTCGCCCAAGGAACAGGTCAATTACGACGTCTACAAGCCGCAGATCGAGAACCTGATTGCCGATCAGCAATTCCGTGAATACGAAATGCCGGCCAACTCGGACTCCAGTTTCTGGACCGACCTCGGCTATACGGCGCGGCGCCCGTTCAAGTCGCTTCAGGACTATCAGAACTGGATCGCGCAGATGCGCGATATCCCGCGCTACTTCCGCGAACAGATCGCCGAGATGCGCGCTGGCGAGGCGCGCGGCTTCACGCCGCCGAAAGTGACCCTGGAAGGCCGCGATTCCTCGATTACGGCGGTAACGAAGGCGACGCCGGAAGAGTCGCTGTTCTACACGCCGTTCAAGCAGATGCTGACGGGCATTCCGGCGGCGGAGCAGGCCAGCCTGCGTGCTGAGGCGGTAAAAGTCATCCGCGACGACGTGCAGCCGGCCTATGTCGGGCTGCTGAATTTCTGGGACGGCGAATATGTGCCGCACGCCCGCACCACGCTCGCCGCCGACGACCTGCCGGACGGCAAGGCCTATTACCGGCAGCAGATTCGCGAATACACCACGCTCGATCTGTCGCCGGACGCCATCCACAAAATCGGTCTTGCCCAGGTTGCCAAGCTGCATGCGCAGATGATCGATGTGATGCGAAGCGCCGGCTTCAAGGGTGATTTCCCCGCCTTCCTGCATTTTTTGCGCACCGATCCGCGCTTCTATGCCAAGACGCCGCAGGAACTGCTCGACGATGCCGCCTGGATCGCCAAGGAATTCGACGGCAAGGCGTCCACCTATTTCGGCCTGTTGCCGCGCGCGCGCTTCGGCATCGAACCGGTGCCGCCGGACCTCGCGCCGTTCTACACCTCGGGGCGCGGCGGCCCCGGCGTGTTCCTGCTGAACACCTACGATCTGCCGCACCGCCCGCTCTACGATCTGATCCCGCTCACGCTGCATGAATCCGCGCCCGGCCACGCCTTCCAGATTCCGCTGGCGATGGAGGACAAAACGCTCCCGGACTTCCGCCGCTACACTTATATATCGGCCTATGGCGAGGGCTGGGCGGTCTATTGCGAATGGCTGGGCCAGGAGATGGGCATGTACAAGACGCCCTACGACCGCTTCGGCATGCTGAGTTGGCAGATATGGCGCGCCGCCCGCCTCGTCGTCGACACCGGCATCCATAGCGAAGGCTGGACGCGCGCGCAGGCCATCAAATACCTCAAGGACTACACGGCGCTGCCCGATCACGAGATCAAAACGGAAGTCGACCGCTACATCACCTGGCCGGGTCAGGCTCTGTCCTATTATCTCGGTGCGATGGCGATCCGCGAAGCGCGCGCCAAGGCCGAGAAGGCGCTCGGCCCCAAGTTCAATATCCGCGCCTTCCACGACACGGTCCTGCAACTGGGCTCCGTGCCGCTGCCGGTGCTGACAAAACGCATGGACGCGTTCATCGCCGGCGGCGGCAAGGGACCTTATCCGGACTTGGAATAGACGGCGGCGCTACTCGCTGCAGGACACTTCGTATGCCGTGCTGCCGGCCGCGTTGCTGATTTTGTAGCAATGCTGCGAGCCGTCGTCGTTGACGCATTCCCGCCACGACGTTCCGTCTCCTTGGTCCGCCCAATCCGTGCAGCTTGGTTCGGCGACCGCGGCGATCGGTGCCACGCTGCTCGCGGCGAATGCGGTGATGAGCGCGGCGATAACGAGGCTGCGATATTTCATCCTGGTCTCCATTTTTATCTGGTACGGAACGCTTGTGCTCCAATTCCATGCAACTGTGAACAATACAGTGTGGCGTCTGATTTGCGTTGAGATTCCTCAAATGCCGCCATGAGAGATTGCTGACTTAGTCTAATTAAAGCACGTGGAGTTTCGCCGTGGGACAATGCAGCGGATGATGTCGTTCGCCGTATCTCGTTTTAGCTGCTGGCGTTTCATTTGGCGGTGACCGATACTGAAAGTGTGCATGCGATCGATCTTGTCGGCGAACAGTTCAATGGGAGAAGGCGACATGCGCGGGGTCTTCGGCATCGCGCTCATTGCCGCGAGCGTGCTGGCGGTTGCCGCGCCGGCTTCGGCGGAGAATACGCTCAAGCTGGTCTGCAAATGTCAGAAGATCGTTGTGAATGGCAATGAACAACGCAGCTGCGCCGGTCAGAATGACAGAATCGCGGTCGTCGATCTCGACAGAAGCACCCTGCAGTGGAGCAATGGTGTCGGGCTGGCTTGGCCTGCGATCCCGGCCGCAATATCCACCGATCAAATACAAGCCGGAATTGAACCAGGAAAGGCGAGGGTCATTCCGGGGCGTCTGGAAATCAGCCACTACACCATAAGCAGGATCACCGGCGATTTCGAGGAGGATGGGCTCGGTCATACAACGGATTCGGGCGCGCCAAATGTGGATTTCATTGTTCCGGCCGACGTAACAGGTGTCTGCACGAAAGCGGACGCTCCGAAGTTCTGAACCGGATGTGGCTTCCGGCGATCTGGCATCTGCGCGGCGTCAGGCGCGCCACAGCGATGCTTCACCGGCTCTGCGCCAGGTGCGCAGGAACGACAGCGTGCCGTCGACGGCTGTGTACTTCTTCGTCAGCAGGCGTTCAATCGCCGGGACCGGCATGTCCGTCGTGAGGCAGTCGCGGCGCACCAGCCATGCGTCCGCCGGATCGGGGCCGGCGAAGCTGCTGTAGACGCGCCCGGCGCCGAGCCTGCGCAACACGCGCAGCACGCGCCGGTCGCAGGCGCCGAAAGGCACCGCCACGCCGCGCACGCGTTCGCCGAGGATTGCCTGGAGGTTGTCGATGGAGGCGGAGACGTCGTCCACGATGGCGTCGTCGGAAACCTCGGTCCATCTGATATGTGCGCGGCCGTGCGAGCCGATCTCCATGCTTGCATCACTTAGCGCGCGGATATCGGCCTCGCCGACATAGCCCGGCCGCCCGATGCGGTCCGATGGAATGAAGAACGAAGCCGTCAGCCCCGCCTCGCGCAGCATCGGAAGCGCGACGCGCGCATCCGTGTCATTGCCGTCGTCGAAGGTAAGCCGCACGTCGTGGTGCTGTGCCATCGCCAGGATGCGCGCGAAAACCTCCACCGGCAGCCAGTAAGGCCGCTCCGCATCGGGGATGTGCGCCGGCGGTTCGCCCAGGCCGTGCAGGAGTAGACAGGGGCTCATGATCCCGCCCGCGCCTCGGCGCTTACAAGAGCCAGCACCGACAGGGCGAGTTTCCCCTTGCCGGTTAGCGGCACGACCGCGTCGTAGCGCTCCACCGTCTCGCCGCCGAAGCTCTTCTTGAAGCGGGCAATGTTCATCTGTTCCGGGTCGTCGCTGCCGCGATAGACCCCGCCGAGGTCGTAGCTTCTGATGCCTTCGCTCCGAAAGCGCAGCATGTCCCGCCAATGGTGCAGGCGGTTGGCGCGGCCGACCAGGTTGTTCCACGCCGTGTCGCGTGCCGGATCGATCGCCGACACGGTGTTGAGCAGACGGACATGGCCGCGCCCGCAGGCATAGCCGTGCCATGACAGCACATGACCGTCCGCATCACGGCTGGCGGTCAGCACATACTGCCCCTTGGTCGCCAGCTCGCTGATCTGACCGACGCCCAGCGCGTCGGCGTTCTTCTTGCGGCTCCTCAGCGTCTCATGCGCCGCGCGGAAGGCAGCCCAGTTTTCCTCCGTGAGCGGAACATCACCGACCGAGATGGCTTCGCGCATCGCCTGGCGGATCACCTTGCGGGATTTGGCGTCGATGCCGTTCCACAGCGCGTCCTCCGGCTGCTGAAGGTCGATCACGATGGTCGGGCAGCAGTAGTTCGGCACGCAGGCCTTGGGCGCCGACAGAATGCACAACTTCAGGACGTCGGCCTTGGGCGGCACGTCCGGCGCCGCGAAGAAGGACACCTCGGTGCGCACCAGCCGCCGGTACAGCCGCCAGGCGAACGAGGCCTTCGGCACGAACGCACGCGCGCCCGCACGCGCCGCCATGGCGGCACCGGGCCTCTGGGACAAATGTGATGTTCCAGCCCTGCTCACCGGCACAGTTTACGGCGAATCCGTTCACAGAAAGTGACCATGCGACCGGTTCGGCCGTTGCCCTCCGGGCCTCCGATTTTGCATGATATCTCCGATGGATAGGGCGGCGGCGAAGATGGGCGGGATAGCAGCGGCACGGGTGGCGGTTTCTCCGCTGGCGCCGGCGGACCTTCCTGTCGTCGCGGACCTTGCCCGCCGCATCTGGCCGGCCGCCTATGCCGGCATCCTGACGGACGAGCAGATTGCCAATCTGCTGATGCGCATCTACAGCGAGGAAAATCTGCGCCGGGAAATGGCCGACGGCCATCGCTGCTGGGCCGCCTATGAAGGCGCACAACCCGCCGGTTATGCCTCTGCGTACAAGGACGACGACATCATCTGGCTGAAGAAGCTGTATGTGCTGCCGGACCGCCAGGGCCGCGGCATTGGGAAGAAACTGATCGACGCCGCCGTCGCCGCGCTCCGCCCCGCGCGCGAACTGCGCCTGCTGGTGAACGGCGACAATCTTCCGGCGCAGCGCTTCTACACCGAGACCGGCTTCACTTGCATCGGCGAGATGCCGGTGCAGATGGGCGACTTCGCTTTCACCGACCGGGTGTTTTCGAAACCGCTGTGAGGCGTCGAGAAATCCGGCGACCTCCCATGCGATTGTCGGCGGTCGCCGCGACAATTATGCGCTGTGTCCGTGACAGTCGCATTCCTCATCCGCCGCCGGCGGCGCGAGTGTACCGATGAGATAGGCGGCGATGGCCTTGCGCGGATCGGTCTCCGTCGTGGTGACGGCGACGATCCCGCGGTCCTTCAGGCGCGCGATGAAACCGGGCCCGGCGCTGCCGGCGATGACCACCTGCACCGCATCCAGCGGATGCGTGCTGCCGCGGAACTCGTGCATGCTCATCTCTTTCGGCATATCGAGGCGGCCGACGTCCACCGGTTCGCCGCCAGGCGCGGCCTCGAACAGCAAGAAGCGGCGCGTCTTGCCGGCATGCGGCGTAATGGTGCGGAAATTCTGGCTGGCGACGGCGAACTTCACGATCGGACCTCCACGGAATACGCGGCCAAGGTGCGCGCCACGCACGCATCTGTCCTTGTGCTTTGTCAACCGCCGCCGCGACACCTTCACCACCCGTCATCTCCGGCGCGCGCTCCGAAGGTCCCGTGCGGCGATCGTCTTGCGGCTGTCGCTAGTTGCCCGACGGCGGCCTGGACGAATCCCGCATCCGGTCCATCATCGCCGAGTGCATCGCCGGCGTCTGCTGGAGCTGCTGCTCGTTGAGCCGGTCCGTTGCTGCGTGTTCTGCCGGCGTCGAATATTGTGGTCCGCTTTCGCCGCGGTATGCACGGTGATGATGCATGTGCCTTGGCACCATCGGCTGCCCGCCCGACGGCATGTTCTCGGTCATCCGCAGCGCCATCTGCATAGTCGCCGGCGACGCCGCTTTGGTTTGTGCAAATGCCGCCGCCGCACCGGCGATCGCCAGAACCGCGATGCCGGAAAATAGATAGGTTTTCATTTTCATGGCATTTCTCCTTTTTTGAGCTTGCGCGTTCCGTAGCACGGAATGGCGGTAAGCCTTGCCATCGGCATATACCTAGGCGATCGTGGCGCACTCTGCCCCTGTTCCTTCATGGCGCGGACCGAGACGTGACGGATCGCGCGCGCCCTATTGCAGGCTTTAACGGCCAGGTCGTGGAATTGGGCTGCGTAGATTCCGAGTCTATCTTCGCAGGAACGCGCATGGATACTGCGATATTGGCTCTGCGAGGCGCGTCGTGCTCAAGAAAATCCGATTGGCTTGGACTGACAAGGCTGCTCTGCTGGTCGTGCTCCTTATCGCTGGCGCGGCGTCCTTTTGCTGGCTTCTTGGCGCCATCGGCTTATGGGGGCACTCGCAGGCAAGGTTCGACAGCGCGATGATGACCTGGACGATCGAAGCGGAATTGGCGCTCGTACCGACGATCTGGCTGCTCTTGCGGCTCATAGATGAGGGAGCGAGAGTGACAGGTCAGTGGTTACGGTCAGGCTTCGCGCGCCTCAGATACAGCGAATCGCATCGTCCTGCTTATCGAAGCGCGGGAATTGGCATCGGCGCGAATTTGCTTCACCACGATCTGTGATTGCGCGCTGATCCCTTTCTTTGGTCCACCCGCGCAATCATTCACCTTGTCATGCCCGGCGAGTATCGCTTTGTCCGCTCTCCATTCGCGGAGGGAGTACCGCCGTGCCGTCACGGCTTGATCGTCACCATGACGACGCTGTGGCCTTGAACATTGGCCGTGAATGCGCCCTGGCGCGCCGGCAAATCCTTGTGGAGCCAGAGGTCGCGCACCGCGGCTTTCAGATCGTCGGGATACTGCAACGCGTCCCAGGTCACCGTGATGTCGTGCGGTTCTGTGGAGCGGTTGAGCAGGACCACCGCGCGTCCGCCGCCTTTGATGGGCCGCGCCCAGACTTCGTAATTGCCGGCCTTGGCGACGCGTTTGGCCTCGATGCCCAACGGGTCCTGATCGACGGCAATAACCTCTCTGTTGGTGAGAATGGTCCTGGTCTCGTCCGACATCGTCGATAGATCGTTACCTGCGATCAGCGGTGCGGCGAGAATCGCCCAGAGGCTGAAATGCGCCTTATACTCGCTGTCCGTCATGCCGCCATTGCCGACTTCGAGCATGTCCGGATCGTTCCAGTGTCCCGGCCCCGCATAGGTGTCCAGCCCTGCCTGCAGGTCGAGGATTTCCAGCATGCTGAGGTGATAGCCGTCGGGGCTTCTGCCTTCCCAGTGGTCGTAGATATCGTCGGTGGTCCGCCACAAATTGCCGATGTTCTGCGCCCACAGCCACGGCTTGGACTTACCCCATTCGCACAGGCTAAAGACGATCGGCCGGCCGGTCGCCTGTAGCGCCCGGCTCATCGTTAGATAGGACGCGGTGGCATCCTGCGTGTCGGTGTTGCACCAATCGTATTTCAGGTAGTCGACGCCCCAGGCGGCATAGGTTTGCGCGTCCTGATATTCATGGCCGCGGCTGCCCGGACGTCCGGCGCAGGTCTTGGTGCCTGCGTCGGAATAAATCCCGAACTTCAGCCCTTTGGCGTGGACGTAATCCGCCAGCGCCTTGATACCCGAGGGAAAGCGTTTTGGATCGGGCTGGATGTTGCCGTTCTTGTCGCGTGCGCCCTGCCAGCAATCGTCGATCACGATGTAGCGATAGCCGGCATCGCGCATACCCGAGGAAACCATCGCGTCGGCCTCGGCGCGGATGACCTTTTCGTTGATATTGCAGCCGAATTTGTTCCAGCTGTTCCATCCCATAGGCGGTGTCGGTGCGAGGCCGTTCGGCGTTCCCAAAAGCGGCTCGTTTGCATTGCGCGCTATTGCCGGTTGACATGCCGACAGTGCTATCAACAACGCGAACGCCGCCCGGATTGTTTTGCGCATTCTGGCCCTCCATCTTGCCTATGTTCACCCGGCGTCTCCCCGGCAAGCGGCCGGTCCGGCCGTCCTTTGCACAATGTAACGCCGGGGATGGCCGCGGAACAGCGCCAGGAAGACGCTTGCCGCCGGTTACGGGCCTCGCCTGCGGCTGACACTGTGCGTCCGCTCCGCTATGGTGCGGCGTCGGTTTCGCCGACGGATTGCTTTGGGGGGCTTTCATGCATCTGCGATTTTCCGGCGTCATTGTCGCATGCGTTTTTCTTGTCCTGTCCGCGTCGGCGCAGGCCGGCGTTCACGTGCCGGGCGAGACCGGTGCTTTCGTCAAATTCTGCGCCAGGAATTTCAAATCATGCCGCGATGAGATCCTGCAGGAGCAGATCGTCATCATGGCGGCCAAGGCATGGGCGAATTCGACAAGCGACAAATGCTGGGTGCCGGATGGCGTCGACGACGATACCGCCGCGCGGCAGATCCTCGGCTGGCTGAAACAGCATGGCGAAACCGCCACGATGAAAACCGAGGACGGCGTCGAAACGGCGGTCAGGGCGATCTGGAATTGTCAGATCAAGATCGAAACCGGTCTGACGTCCATGGGCGTGCCGGACAGAACCGGCGCCTATATGAAGTTCTGCGGCGTCGCGGCCAACTACGCCAAATGCGCCAACCAGATGGTTGCCGACGACGTCATCATCGCGACCCGCGATCCTTCGAGCACCGCGCCGGCCCACTGCACCGCGCCCAAAGCCATGGACAGCAACACGATGGCCAAGGCGATCTATTACTGGCTGTACGCGCATCCCGAGACCTACGAGTTGTCGACCGACGACGGCGTGTGGACGGCGATCGACGCGCTCTGGCCCTGTCATTGACGGCAGTGGGAGCGAGGCGTGGAGACGTCACGCCGTCCTCGCAAACGCCACCTTGCGCGCCCGCGCGCGATAGGCCGCCGCCAGCCGTTCTTCACTCGGCGCAAACAGATCGTCCTCGCCACCCGTGAGCAGTTGTTCCTCGATCTCGTTTTGGCTGACCAGGGCGCCGTCCGGCAGGATGTGCTGCACGCCGACGCCGCGCGCCGCCAGCGCACGCGCCACCATCAGGCAGCGGTGGCAATCGAGCGGATGCTTTTCGGAGCACATCAGCGCCAGGCGGTGCTCGCGCGCCTCCGCGATTACGCGCTCTATCCCGTCGTGGAACGCCGCGCTCTCGGCCATGCGCTCGAAATCCGCAATGCCGTTTGTATACAAAGCCGGATCGTCGGGCCGCCCGCCCAGTTCCTTGCCGAGGAAGATATAGGAAAGGCCGGCGGTGCGCAGCGCCTGGTCCAGCCGCGCCTTGTTGAACTGCGGACAAAACCGCGAATGCGGCGCGGTGCGCACGTCCGCCACCGCCTCGATGCCCGCGCCCGAAAGCAGCGCCAGGAACCGCTCGAAGCTGTGTGTCGAGTGGCCGATGGTGAAGACGGATAAAGCCCCGTTCATGTCCGTAGCATATCAGCGGTCATGGCTACTCCGAAGTTTTTTGGTTTCTTCCTTGAAGGAATACCGCCGATGCACGTCGACCTAATGTCGCTGCTTACGCCACGATGCCCGTCACCGTTGCGTTCAGCACCTGCACCACATCCGCCGGGGCGAGCTTCACCTGCAGCCCGCGCTGGCCGCCATTCATGAAGACGTAGTCTTCGGCGAGTGCCGTTTCCTCGATCACCGCTGGCACGCGCTTCTTCTGTCCGAAGGGACTGATGCCGCCTGTGTGATAGCCTGTGAGCCGTTCGGCGTCGGCGGGTTTCAGCATCTGTGCGTGCTTGCCGCCGAAGGCGGCCGCCAGTTTCTTCATGCTGACTTCGCGATCCGAAGGCACGATCGCGCAGACCGCCTTGCCGTCCACCTCGGCCATCAGAGTCTTCAGCACGCGTCGCGCCGGCTCGCCCAGCGCCTCGGCCGCTTGCATTCCGATGCGGTCCGCGTCGGGATCGTAGGTGTAATGATGGACGGTGTAGGCGACGCCCGCTTTGGTCAGCTCCAAAGTGGCGCGCGTGCTGTTTGGCATAAATTGAATCTCGACGATCGGAATGGTGTGTGAGGTTTACGCGACGCGCGCTCCATATGCGATCACCCTGCGCCGGCGTCGTGGAAAAGCCGTGCGCCGATTATTCGGTTTTTCTTTGCAGTCGAGATTTGTTCTCGCAAATAAAGTGCGCCGCTTCCCTTGAAAGGCGCCGGCCACATTCCCACATTATAATTGTGGGTTGTGCACACCGGGAGGTGGAACACAGACGGAAACCTTGGCACCGGGCTGATCGGTGAGGCCTCCCTTCAACGGCGCAAATGATGGTGCTTTTGAAATCGGCTTATGTGAGTTAAATCAAATGGTTATAATGAAAATAAGGCATTCGTTTTCGAGTCGGCGCGAGGCGTGGCCCACGCTCCAGGGCCGCCGGGGAAGGGGCGGGCTCAGGCTGAAAAACAATGATATTGCGCAGGCGTAGCGCAGGGAGATCAAAACGGAAGATGAGGGCGATTTCTGATTCAAGAAAATCGAAAACGAATGGCTTTCGGCCTCTCGAAAAACCGACTGCTTGGCTCTGCCCGCGACCGAATCGCACCGTCCTTGCGAATCTCGAGCCTCGCTGATAAAGGCTCGGCGCTCCAAATGGTTCCGAACCCAGGAGCGCTGCCCATGACCATCCGCGAAGCCCTCACCTTCGACGATGTGCTCCTGGTGCCCGCGGCCTCCGAAGTCCTTCCCGGCCAGGTCGACACCCGCACCCGCCTCACCAAGACGATTGAGCTGGGCATTCCGCTCATCTCCTCCGCCATGGACACGGTGACGGAAGCGGCGCTGGCCATCGCCATGGCGCAGTTGGGCGGCATCGGTGTCATCCACCGTAATCTGACGATTGAGGAGCAGGCCGAGCAGGTCCGCCGCGTCAAGAAATACGAGAGCGGCATGGTGGTGAACCCGCTGACCATCGCGCCCGATGCCACGCTGGCCGATGCGCTGGCCCTGATGGAGCGCCACAACATCTCCGGTGTGCCGGTGGTGGTGGGGGCGACGGCCGGCGGCGCCGGCAAGCTGGTCGGCATCCTGCCGCATCGCGATGTGCGCTTCGCGACGGACAAGAGCCAGCGTGTCGCGGACCTGATGACCAAGGAGAATCTCGTCACCGTGCGCGAAGGCGTGCAGATGGACGAGGCCAAGAAGCTGTTGCATGCGCGGCGCATCGAAAAGCTGCTGGTGGTGGACGATGCCTATCGCTGCGTCGGGCTGATCACGGTCACGGACATCGAGAAGGCGCAGAAATATCCCAATGCCTGCAAGGACGAGCGCGGAAGGTTGCGCGTCGCCGCCGCCGTCAATGTCGGGCCGGACGGCGTCGCCCGCGCCATGGCGCTGGTCGCGGCCGAATGCGATGTGGTGGTGGTCGATACGGCCCACGGCCATTCGCGGGGCGTTCTCGAAACCGTCGCGGCCATCAAGCGCGAGAGCAATTACACCCAGGTGCTCGCGGGCAATGTGGCGACGGCCGACGGCGCCAAGGCGCTGATCGACGCGGGCGCGGATGCGGTAAAGGTGGGAATCGGGCCTGGCTCGATCTGCACCACGCGCATCGTCGCGGGCGTCGGCGTGCCGCAGCTCACCGCCATCATGGATGCGGTGTCGGCGGCGCACAAACAAGGTGTGCCCGTCGTGGCCGACGGGGGGATCAAATATTCGGGGGACCTGGCGAAGGCCATCGCGGCGGGCGCCGACGTGGCCATGGTGGGCTCGCTGCTCGCCGGCACCGAGGAGAGCCCGGGTGAGGTCTTCCTCTACCAGGGCCGTTCCTACAAGGGTTATCGCGGCATGGGCTCGCTGGGCGCCATGGCGCGCGGCTCGGCCGACCGCTACTTCCAGGCCGAGGTGAAGGACACGCTGAAGCTGGTCCCGGAAGGCGTGGAGGGGCAGGTGCCCTACAAGGGTCCGGTCTCGGGCGTGGTGCATCAGATCGTCGGCGGCCTGCGCGCGGCGATGGGCTACACCGGCTGCAAGACCATCGGCGACTTTCACGAAAAGGCGCAGTTCGTGCGCATCACCGGCGCCGGCATGGCGGAGAGCCACGTCCATGGCGTGGTGGTGACCCGCGAGTCGCCGAACTATCCGGGTGTGCAATAATTGACTCCGTCGGCGCGCCTCCAGGCGGCGATCGAGATCCTGGAAGGCCTTGCGGGAACCGCCCAACCGGCCGACCGTTATCTGCGCGATTATTTCCACGTCCGCCGCTACGCGGGCTCCAAGGACCGGGTCGCCGTCGCCGAGCGCATCTATATGGTGATGCGGCACCGCTCTTCCCTGGCATGGCGCATGGGCAGCAACGACCCGCGCGCGCTGGTGATCGGCTCGGTGCTCACCGAAGGCGCCACCGCCGATGCGTTCGCCGACCTCTTCAGCGGTAAAGGCCACGGCGCGCCTGCGCTGAGCGACGCCGAACGCGCCGTTATCGCCGCGCTGCCCTCCGCCGATCCGCCGCTCCATGTGCGCGGCGAGTTCCCGCCCTTCCTCGAACCCGAGCTGGTGCGTGCTTTCGGTTCCTCTCTGCTGAACGAAATGGTGGCGATGCAGGCGCGTGCGCCCGTCGATCTCCGCGTCAATACGCTGAAGTCCTCGCGCGAGAAGGTGTTGGAGGCTCTCCGCGCCGAAGGCTTCGCGGTCGAACCGACGCCCTATTCGCCGCACGGGCTGCGCCTGCCGCCCGGCGAAGGTTCGGCCAGGCTCGGTGTCTCGTCCCTCTTTGCCGAGGGGGCCTTCGAGTTCCAGGACGAGGCCGCCCAGATCGCCGCGCTGCTCTGCGGGGCCCGGCCGGGCATGCATGTGCTGGACTTCGCTGCCGGCGCCGGCGGCAAGTCCCTGGCGCTGGCTGCCCTGATGCGTAACGACTGCAAGGTGGTCGCCCATGACGTCGACGCCGGCCGGCTCAGGCCGCTTCCGCCGCGGGCGGCGCGGGCCGGCGCAACGATCATCCATCCGGTCAGCCGGCGCCCTGCCGGGACCTTCGACGTCGTGCTGGTCGATTCGCCCTGCAGCGGTTCCGGCACATGGCGGCGGCAACCGGAGCTGCGCTGGCGCATTCTCCCAGGCCGTCTGCAAACCTTGAACACCTTGCAGGACGACCTGCTGGAGCAAGGCGCGGCCCATACGGCCCCCGGGGGACGCCTCATTTACGCCACCTGCTCGTTGCTGCCTTGCGAGAACGAAGACCGGATCGAACGCTTCCTGTCGCGCCACGCCGAATTTACGGTTCTGTCCGCCTCGGAGACCTGGCGGGCGCTCACGGATGCGCCGCCGCCACCCGGAATGCTGGATGTTTTCAGGGCGACGCCGTTGCGGACCGGCACGGATGGATTTTTCACGGCAGTGTTGCGGCGGCATCGCTAGACAAGATCGACACCGAGCGAGTAAATCCGGCCATGGCAGCTCCCGTTCTCGTTATTGACTTCGGCTCACAGGTGACCCAGCTCATCGCGCGGCGCGTGCGCGAGGCTGGCGTCTATTGCGAGATTGTCCCCTTCGACAAGGCGGCGGCCGCGCTGAAAGAATCGTCGCCGCGCGCGATCATTCTGTCCGGAGGCCCCGCCAGCGTCACCGAAGCGGACACGCCGCGCGCGCCGCAACGCGTGTTCGAAGCCGGCGTTCCCGTCCTCGGCATCTGCTATGGCGAGATGACGATGTGCGAGCAGCTCGGCGGCCGGGTCGAAGGCGGGCACGCCCGCGAATTCGGCCGCGCCGACATCCGTATCGCGAAGGCGTCGCCGCTGTTCGCCGGCCTCGGCGACGCGAACGGCCGCGAGCCCGTCTGGATGAGCCACGGCGACAAGATCACCTCGATCCCGCCGACCTTCGACGTCATCGCGACGTCGGAGAATTCACCGTTCGCCGCCATCGCGGACGAGACGCGCCGATTCTATGGCGTACAATTCCATCCCGAGGTCGTCCATACGCCGCGCGGCGCGACGATCCTCCGCAATTTCGTCATCAACATCGCCGGCATCGAGCCGACCTGGAACATGCATGCCTTCCGGGAGCAGGCGATTGCGCGCATCCGCAAGCAGGTCGGCGGCGGCCGGGTGATCTGCGGGCTTTCGGGTGGCGTCGATTCCTCGGTTGCGGCCGTTCTGCTTCACGAGGCCATCGGCGACCAGCTCACCTGCATTTTCGTCGATACGGGTTTGATGCGGGCAGGTGAATCCGAGCAGGTGGTGTCGCTGTTCCGCGGTCATTACAACATTCCGCTGCTCCACGCCGACGCGTCGGACCTTTTCCTGTCCAGCCTCGAAGGCGTCAGCGACCCGGAGAAGAAGCGCAAGGTCATCGGCGCGGCCTTCATCGACGTGTTCGACTACGAGGCCACCAAGGTCGGCGGCGCCGAGTTTCTCGCCCAGGGCACGCTCTATCCCGACGTGATCGAGAGCGTGTCGGCGACCGGCGGTCCCTCCGTCACCATCAAGTCGCACCACAATGTCGGCGGCCTGCCCGCGCACATGAAGATGAAGCTGGTCGAACCGCTGCGCGAACTGTTCAAGGACGAGGTGCGCGCCTTGGGCCGCGAGTTGGGGCTGCCCGAGGAATTCGTCGGACGCCACCCATTTCCGGGGCCTGGGCTGGCGATTCGCGTACCGGGCACCATAACAAAGGAAAAGCTCGAAATTCTGCGCAAGGCGGACACCATCTATCTTGAGGAGATCCGCAAGGCCGGTCTGTACGACAAGATCTGGCAGGCCTTCGCTGTGTTGTTGCCGGTGAAAACCGTGGGCGTGATGGGTGACGGCCGCACCTATGACCACGTCTGCGCGCTGCGCGCGGTGACCTCCTCCGACGGCATGACGGCGGATTTCTATCCCTTCGAACATGATTTCCTGGCCCGCGTGGCGACGCGCATTGTCAATGAAGTCAAAGGCATAAACCGCGTCGTCTACGACGTGACGTCGAAACCTCCCGGGACCATCGAGTGGGAGTGAATTAGGGTGGTTTCAGACCATCCCGCTCCGTGCCAGAAATCGCACGAACTCGTTGACTGACAAGGATTATTTTTCCCACCCCGTATCGCTGCGTGTCACCCCAGCCGAGCCACTTTGTTGGTACCGATGTTGGTATGGCGCAGGATGGTCGAGAAACGGGCTTCCGGTACCAACAGCGCCTGTTGATGGTATCCGTTCGCCCCCCGACCGGATGCGGATTTATGAGCGAACTCACTGATAAAGAACTGAAAAATCTGAAGCCGAGGGCCAAGCTCTACAAGGTGACGGACCGCGACGGGATGTACGCGGCCGTCACCCCGACCGGGGTCGTCTCGTTCCGGTATCAGTACCGGGTGAACGGGCGGCAGGAGGTCTTGACCATCGGCCGGTATAGCGCCGAGGCGGCGCGCAAGCTGACACTGGCGCCCGACGCGCTGGAATACGGCATGGAGGTGTCGCTTGCGGAGGCAAGGTCGCTGCTGGCGCGGGCTCGGCGTCAGGTCGAGCGGGGAGAGTCGCCGTCGAAAGCCAAGGTTGAGAAGCGCACCGCGTCAGCCGAGGCGTTGACGTTCGGCGGGTGGGCGGAAGCCTACTTCAAGCACAAAGCCGATCCTAAGTCTGGGGCCGAGAAACTGGCCGACAGCACCCTGGCGATGCGCCGATCCGTCTATGATCGCGCCATACTGGGAGAGTTGTCGAAGCTCAAGCTGGGGGAGGTGACGCCGCAACGCCTCAAACATCTGTGCGACGAGGTCAAAGAGAAGCGCGGACCGGCCGTCGCCGTGCATGTCCGTGAGGTCGTGTTGCTGGTGTTCCGCCACGCCCAGGGAAGCGGGCTGGACGTGAGCAACCCGGCCGAGTCGATCCGCACCAGCGCCATCGCCACCTTCGAGCCGCGCGAGCGCGCCCTTTCGCCATCCGAGGTCCGCGCGGTCTTGGCGGCCTTGGATCATGTGTCGGCGGCGCCTACGCTGCGCTTAGCGGTGAAGTTTGTTCTGCTGACCGGCGTCCGCAAGTCGGAGTTCATCGACGCCACATGGAAGGAAATCGACTTCGCCGCCGCACGCTGGACGATCCCGGCCGAGCGCATGAAGGCCGGCAAGGCGCATGTCGTCCCGCTGAGCGATCAGGCGCTCGACATT
>DAIDUA010000039.1 GCA_027456965.1 Alphaproteobacteria bacterium
GGCTCGCCCTTTTTGTTCATGTTGACCTTCTTCTTGAAGGTCGTCACGACCGAACCGCCAGCCTTTTTCACCGCTTCCACGGCGCTTGCCGAAGCGCCAGCGACTTCGAAATCGAGCTTGGCCTTGATTTCGCCCTTGGCAAGCAGACGCACGCCGTCACGGCTCTTGGCCACCAGACCGGCCTTCTTGAGCGTCTCCAAGTCGATCTTGCCGGAGGCGTCGAGGCGTTTCTCGTCGATCGCTTTTTGGACACGGCCAAGATTCACTTCCGCAAAATCCTTCGCGAAGATGTTGTTGAAGCCGCGCTTGGGCATGCGCATGTGCAGCGGCATCTGGCCGCCTTCGAAGCCATATACCTTCGTTCCGGTACGGGCCTTTGCACCTTTCACGCCGCGGCCGGACGTCTTGCCCAGACCGGAGGACGAGCCGCGCCCAAGCTTCGTCTTACGCTTGCGCGCCCCCGGATTATTGCGGATTTCGTTGAGCTTCATGTTACTTGCTTTCTTCGACAATCTCGACGAGATGCGCGACCGCGCGGATCATCCCGCGGATGGCAGGCGTGTCTTCCAGCGTGCGGGTGCGGCGAATCTTACCCAAACCCAGGCCTTTCAGCGTCGCCGTTTGAATGGCGGGCTTGCGGTTGGCGCTCTTGACATGGCGTACGGTCACGGTCTTCTTCGCGGCGGTTTTCTTGTCGGCCATCATCCAATTCCTTATGCGCTCGCGTCGGAGCCCTTCTGGCCTTCGCGACGTGAGATTATTTCGGCGACGCTGCGCCCGCGACGTTGAGCAACCATACGCGGCGACTGCTGGTTCTTCAGCGCGTCGAAGGTGGCCCGCACCATGTTGTAGGGGTTGGAGGTACCCAGCGACTTCGACACCACGTCGCCCACGCCAAGCGCCTCGAACACCGCGCGCATCGGACCGCCGGCGATGATCCCGGTACCCGCCGGCGCCGGACGCACGACAACCTTGCCAGCGCCATGATGACCGCGAATCTCGTGGTGCAGCGTGCGGCCGTCTTTCAGCGGCACGCGAATCAATGCGCGCTTCGCCGCCTCAGTTGCCTTGCGGATAGCCTCCGGCACTTCGCGCGCCTTACCGTGACCGAATCCCACACGACCGCGCTGATCACCGACGACCACGAGCGCCGCAAACCCAAAGCGCCGGCCGCCCTTTACCACCTTGGCCACACGGTTGATGTGGACAAGCTTATCGACGAATTCGCTGTCGCGCTCTTCGCGATCGCCGCGGTCTCTGCCTTCACGCGCCACGTGCCGTTCCCTCCGTTAAAATTCCAAACCGCCCTCGCGGGCGGCGTCCGCGAGCGCTTTCACGCGCCCATGATAGATATAGCCGCCGCGGTCGAACACAACCTGTTTGACGCCCTTTGCAATCGCTCGTTCGGCGATTTTCTTGCCAACCGCCGCTGCAGCGGCGACGTTCCATGACTTCGCGGCCTTGGATTCTTTCTCGTTGGTCGAGGCGACGGCCAGCGTCGCGCCGGCCTTGTCGTCGATGATCTGCGCATAGATGTGCCGGCCCGAGCGAAACACCGAAAGCCGCGGACGGCCGGCAGCGTTCTTCACCAGGCGAAAGCGCGTCCGCTTTGTACGACGGTCGAAAAGGTTCTTCGTCATGGCTACTTCTTCTTGCCTTCCTTGCGGCGGACATATTGGTTGGCATAGCGCACGCCCTGGCCCTTGTAGGGCTCAGGCGGGCGATAGCCGCGGATTTCCGCGGCAACCTGACCGACAAATTGTATATCGATGCCGGAGATCGTCAGCATCGTGGGCTTTTCGGACGTGACCGTGATGCCGGCCGGGATTGGGTAGGCCACATCATGACTGAAGCCAAGCTGCAGGTTGAGGTTCTTGCCCTGCACCGCCGCACGGTAGCCGACACCCTGGATTTCCAGTTTCTCGGAAAACCCGTTGGTCACGCCCTGCACCAAATTATTCACCAGCGTGCGCGACAAGCCCCACATCTGTGCGGCGCGCTCCATGTCCTTGCGGGGGGACACGGTAATGCCGTGGGCGTCCACGCTGGCGTCGACTTCCTCGACCAGCGTGCCCTTGAGTTCGCCCTTGGGGCCCTTGACCTTCACGGTCTTGCCTTCCACAGAGGCGGTTACCCCCTTCGGCAACGCCACCGGTTTCTTGCCGATACGCGACATCGTCTTCTCCTAGAATACCTGACAGAGAACTTCGCCGCCCACGTTCTTTTCGCGCGCGGCCGTGTCCGTCATGACACCCTGCGGCGTAGAAACAATGGACACACCTAGTCCCTGACGATGCGGTTTCAATTCTTTCACCGAGGCATAGACTCGGCGGCCGGGTGTCGACACACGCTTGAGCTCGCGGATCACGGGCCGGCCCTCATGATACTTGAGTTCGATTTCGAGCTCGCGCATGCCGGTCTTGAACTCGACTTCGGCATAACCGCGGATGAATCCTTCCGCCTGCAACACGTCAAGCAGCCGCACGCGCAACCGTGAGTTCGGCGACTTAATCTTCGCCATGCCGCGAAGCTGGCCGTTTCTGATGCGCGACAGAAGATCGCCAATGGGATCGGTGATCGCCATATTCCCGTTTCTCCTTACCAGCTCGCCTTGGTCATGCCAGGGGCCTGGCCGAAATTCGCAAGATCACGCAGCGCAATGCGCGAAACCTTGAGCTTGCGGTAGTAACCCTTCGAACGTCCCGACAACTCGCAACGATGCTTGATGCGCGTCTTCGACGAATTGCGTGGCAGTTTGGCGAGCTTCAGCCTGGCGGCGAAGCGTTCCTCGGGCGGGACGCTCATGTCCTCGGCCTTGGTCTTCAGCGCCGCGCGCTTGGCGGCATACTGCGCCACCATCTTCTCGCGCTTGTTATTACGATTGATCTGGGAGAGCTTCGCCATGACGCCTCGCCTTAATTCATGAACGGGAACTGGAAGCCTTTGAGAAGCGCCTTGGCTTCCTCGTCGGTCTTCGCAGAGGTGTTGATGATGATGTCCATGCCCCACACGTTTTCCGTCTTGTCGTAGTCTATCTCGACGAAAACAATGTGCTCCTTCATGCCCATCGAATAATTGCCGCGACCGTCGAAACTGCTGCCTTTCAGGCCGCGAAAATCGCGTACGCGAGGCAACGCCATAGTGATAAGGCGGTCGAGGAATTCGTACATTCGGTCCTGACGCAGCGTGACCTTGACGCCGATCGGCAAATCCTTGCGAATCTTGAACGTGGCGATGGCCTTCTTGGCGCGGGTAATGACGGCCTTCTGGCCGGCAATGGCCGTCAGGTCGTTGACCGCTGACTGAATCTTCTTCTGGTCGCCGGCGGCTTCGCCCGCCCCGATGTTCACGACGATCTTGTTGATCTTCGGAACCTGCATCGGGTTCGTGTAGCCGAACTGCTTCATCAACTCCGGCTTTATGACGTCGTTATAGCGCTTCTTGAAACGCGGCGCGTAGTTCGGATCGCGTGCGGCCTCGCCAACCTTCACCTGCGTGCCAGCACTCTTCTCCTCGCGCTTCTTCGAGGGCTTCTTCTCGGCCTTCTCGGCCTTTTCTTTTCCTGCCTCAGACATCGATAACCTCACCGGACTTCTTGGCGACACGCACGCGGCGACCGTCGCCCAGGACCTTCCAGCCGATCCGGGTGGCTTCACCGGACTTGGGATCGACATGGGCCAAATTCGAAAGATGCACGGGCAGCTCCTTGTTGACGATGCCGCCCTGCTGGCGCTGCGTCTGCTTTTGATGGCGCTTCACGGTATTCACCCCGGACACCAGCGCGCGGTCTTCCTTGGGGAACACCTTGATCACTTCGCCTTTCTTGCCTTTGTCGCGCCCCGTCGTAACGATCACACGGTCGCCCTTCTTGATTTTTGCGGACATCAGAGCACCTCCGGCGCCAGCGAAATGATTTTCATATGGTTCTTGGCGCGCAACTCGCGTGTGACAGGTCCAAAAATGCGCGTGCCGATGGGTTCGCCCTGCGCATTCACCAGAACCGCGGCGTTACCGTCGAATCGGATCAGGCTTCCGTCCGGACGGCGTACGCCCTTTGCAGTGCGCACTACCACGGCCTTGAGCACCTCGCCTTTTTTCACGCGGCCGCGCGGAATCGCTTCCTTCACGCTCACCACAATCGTGTCACCGACGTCGGCATAACGGCGCTTGGAGCCACCCAACACCTTGATGCACATCACACGACGTGCACCGGAGTTGTCGGCAACATCAAGCTCGGTCGTCATCTGTATCATAACGTTCTACTCCAGATGCCCAGTCGGCCTATTTACCGCCTACGCGTTCGAATACTTCCCAAGTTTTCAGCTTGGAGATCGGACGACACTCGCGGATACGCACGATATCGCCAACCTTGAACTCGCCCTTCTCGTCGTGGGCGTGATATTTTTTTGAGCGGCGCACAGTCTTGCCCATGACCGGATGAGTGAAGCGGCGTTCCACATTCACCACCACGGTCTTGTTGTTCTTGTCGCTGACCACGACGCCCTGCAGCACGCGCTTAGGCATTGTCCGTTCCTTCTATCCTTCAGCCGGCCTTTCGGCGCTGCTCCGTCAAAATCGTCTGGATGCGCGCGATATCCCTGCGCACGACGCGAATCCGGTTCGTCTTCTCAAGCTGGCCATTGGCGCGCTGGAAGCGCAGGTTGAACTGCTCCTTCTTGAGTTTCGCCAGCTGGTCGGCCAACTCATCGGCCGTCTTCGTACGAAACTCATCCGCCTTCGACGAAACCTTTGCAGAAGCCGCAGCCTCTTTGGCTTTCGACTTGACCTCGGCCTTCTTGGCCTTCGGCTTAGCGGCGGCTTTCGCCTTGGTTTTCTTTTCGACCATGGTTCTTCTCATATATCCCGGGCGACGAACTTCGTCGCAATGGAAAGCTTGGCAGCGCCCAGCCGCATGGCTTCCTTGGCCGTTGCCAGGTCAACGCCGTCGATTTCAAACAGGATGCGGCCCGGCTTGATCTTGGCTACCCAGAATTCTGGCGCGCCCTTGCCCGAGCCCATACGCACTTCAGCCGGCTTTTTCGACACCGGAACGTCGGGAAACACACGGATCCAGACACGGCCGGCGCGCTTCATCTCGCGCGTGATGGCGCGACGGGCGGCTTCGATTTCACGCGCATTGATGCGCTCTGGCTCCAAGGCCTTCAGCCCATAGGAGCCGAAGTTGAGCGACGTCCCGCCCTTGGCGGCGCCGTGAATGCGCCCCTTGTGCTGCTTGCGGAATTTTGTGCGTGCCGGTTGAAGCATGACAATATTCTTTCCGTCTTACGATGCCGACGTCGGCTGCGACGTCTGAGGACGCTGCTGGCCGCCGCTACGACTTTGATCCGAGGATTCGGCCTGGCGCTTTTCGACGGCCATCGGATCGTGTTCCATAATCTCGCCCTTGAAAATCCAGACCTTGACGCCGCAGGTGCCATACGTGGTCTTGGCCGTCGCCACGCCGTAGTCGATATCCGCACGCAGCGTATGCAGCGGCACCCGGCCTTCGCGATACCATTCCATACGCGCGATCTCCGCGCCTCCGAGACGGCCGCCGCAATTGATGCGGATGCCCTGCGCACCAAGACGCATCGCAGACTGCACCGCTCGCTTCATCACCCGCCGGAAGGCGACGCGGCGCTCCAGCTGCTGCGCGATGTTTTCAGCCACCAGCTTCGCATCGATCTCAGGCTTGCGGATTTCGACGATGTTGAGATGCACCTCGTCCGTCGTGAACTTCTGGACGTCACTCTTCAATTTCTCGATGTCGGCGCCCTTCTTCCCGATAACCACGCCGGGACGCGCCGAGTGGATCGTGATGCGGCACTTCTTGTGAGGCCGCTCAATCACGATGCGGCTGACGCCGGCTTGCTTCAAGCGCTCACTCAGATGCGTGCGTATCTTGATGTCTTCCTGGAGGAGCTTGCCGTACTCCTTCTTGCCCGCGTACCAGCGCGAGTCCCAGGTGCGGTTGATGCCGAGCCGCAAGCCGGTTGGGTTGACCTTCTGACCCATTACGCATTCTCCTTCGCGCGCTTGGGCGCTGACTTCTTGGTCGCTGGTTTCTTCGCGACAGACTTTTTAGCAGGCGCCTTTTTTGACCCCGCGGCCGCTTTTCCCTCGGCAACAGGTTCGTCCTTGGATGGCGCCTTCTCACGCTTTTCCTCGACCACGATGGTGATCTGGCTGAAGGGCTTCTCGATGCTCGCGCCGCGACCGCGGGCACGTGCATGGAACCGCTTCATCACAAGGTTCTTGCCGACGCTGGCTTCGCTCACGATCAGATCGTCTACATCGAGATCGTGGTTGTTTTCCGCGTTGGCGATCGCCGACTGCAGGACCTTTTTCACCACCTTGGCGACGCGCTTCGGCGAAAAGGTCAGCTCGTTAAGCGCGGCCTCGGCCCTCTTGCCACGGATCGTCTGCGCAACAAGATTCAGCTTGCGCGGCGAAATGCGGATCAGCCGACCGATGGCTTTGGCCTGATGATCGGCGAGAACGCGGGCGCGTGCATCCTTACCCATTAATCCGCCCTCTTCGCTTTCTTGTCACCGCCGCCGGAATGGCCGTGGAAGGTACGCGTCGGCGCAAACTCGCCGAGCTTGTGCCCAACCATGTCTTCCGTCACCAGCACCGGAATATGCTTCTTGCCGTTGTAGACACCGAATGTCAGACCGACGAACTGCGGCAGGATCGTTGAACGGCGCGACCAGGTCTTGATCACATCCTTGCGGCCCGCTCCACGCGAGACTTCGGCCTTCTTGAGCAGATAGCCGTCGACAAAGGGGCCTTTCCAAACCGAACGTGTCATCTCACTGTTCTTGCGGCGTCTTGCCGTGGCGCGAACGCACGATGAATTTCGTGGTGCGCTTGTTCTTGCGCGTCCGTGCGCCTTTGGTCGGCTTGCCCCAAGGCGTGACCGGATTGCGGCCGCCCTTGGTGCGGCCTTCGCCGCCGCCATGCGGATGGTCGATCGGGTTAATCGCCGTACCGCGCACGGAAGGACGCTTGCCCTTCCAGACGTTACGGCCAGCTTTGCCGATGACCTCGTTCATGTGATCAGGGTTCGACACGGCGCCGACCGTCGCCATGCACTCGAGCCGCACCCGACGCACTTCGCCGGAATTCAGCCGCAGGATCGCGTAGCCCGCATCGCGCCCCAGATACTGCGCATAGGTGCCGGCTGAACGGGCGATCTGTCCGCCCTTGCCAGGCTTCATTTCGATATTGTGGACGATGGTGCCGACGGGCATCGCCGAAAGCTTCATCGCGTTACCCGGCTTCACGTCGACCTTGTCGCCTGAGACGACCATATCGCCGGCCGCCAAACGCTGCGGAGCAAGGATATAAGCGAGCTCGCCGTCTTTGTACTTGATGAGCGCGATAAACGACGTGCGGTTCGGGTCGTATTCGAGACGCTCCACCTTCGCGGGCACATCGAACTTGCGCCGTTTGAAATCGACGATACGATAACGTTGCTTATGTCCGCCGCCCTGCCACCGTACGGTCACGCGGCCGGTGTTGTTGCGGCCACCATTCTTCGTCTGGCCTTCCGTGAGCGCCTTGACCGGGCCACCCTTGTGGAGGCCGGAACGGTCAATGAGCACCAATTGGCGCTGACCGGGCGTCGTGGGCCGATATTTTTTGAGCGCCATCTTACAGTCCCGTCGTGATGTCGATCTGGTGGCCCTCTTCCAGGGTCACGATCGCTTTCTTGAAATCGCTGCGCGTGAACTTCGTCCCGCGGAAAAGCTTCTTCTTGCCTTTCACGCGAACGGTGTTGACGCCCTTCACCTTTACCTTGAACAGGGTCTCCACCGCCTTGGCGATGGCCGGCTTGGTCGCGTCCAGTGCTACGCGGAAAACCACCTGGTTGACTTCCGAAAGCTTGGTCGCCTTTTCCGTGATGACCGGCGAAAGAATGACGTCGTGATGCGTATTCATGCCAGACGCTCCTCGATGGCCTTGATCGCGGCGGTGGTCAGCACAAGCTTGTCGCGCTTCATGATGTCGTAGACGTTCAATCCGGCCGCCGGCACCAGCGAAACATGTGCAAGGTTGCGGGCGCTCATCTGGAAGTTCAGGTCGAACGCCCCGTCGACGATCAGCGCGCTTTCCACGCCAAGCTTGCCAAACTGCTTGGCAAGATGTCCCGTCTTGATGTCCTTCGCCTTGGCTTCGTCCAGCACCACGATGGCGCCTTCCCGGGCCTTCGACGACAGAGCATGTTTGAGGCCCAGCGCACGGACCTTCTTGGGAAGATCGAATTCGTGGCTGTGCTGCACCGGGCCCATCGCCTTGGCGCCGCCCACGAAAAGAGGCGCCGACCGCGCACCGTGGCGAGCCTGACCAGTGCCCTTCTGCTTATACATTTTCTTCTTTGTGCGGTTGATTTCGCCGCGCGTCAGAACCTTGTGCGTGCCGGCGCGACGCTTGGCCAGCTGCCAAACGACGACGCGATCGATCAGATCGGCGCGCGGTTCCAGACCGAAGATCGAATCCTTGAGATCGATCTCTCCGCTCGCTTTGTTATCAAGATTGAGGACTTTGGTTTTCATCTTCAGCCCTCCGCCTTCTCTGCCGGCGCGGCGTCTGCCGTCCTGCCGTTGGTCTTTTCGACCTTCTTAACGGACGCGGGTTTGGGCGCTTCCTTCGGCAGCGGATGCTTGACAGCGTCACGCACCATCACCCAGCCGCCCTTATGCCCAGGCACCGCACCGCGGATCATGATCAGGCCCCGCGCGACATCCACCTTCGCAATTTCGAGGTTCTGCGTGGTCACCCGATCGACACCGTAATGGCCATGCATCTTCTTGTTCTTGAAGGTCTTGCCCGGATCCTGACGGCCGCCCGTACCACCGAGGCTGCGATGCGAGATCGAAACGCCGTGTGTCGCTTCGAGACCGCGAAAATTCCAGCGCTTCATCGCACCGGTGAAACCGCGTCCGATCGTGACTCCCGTCACATCGACCTTCTGGCCGGCCACGAAGTGGTCTGCCTGTATCACGTCGCCGACTTCCAGAAGGTTCGCTTCATCCACGCGGAACTCGGCGAGCTTCTTCTTGGGTTCGACTTCGGACTTCGCAAAATGACCGCGCTCCGCCTTGGTCAACCGCTTCGCCTTCGCGAAACCCGACCCGAGCTGAACAGCCGTGTAGCCGTCCTTCTCCTCGTTGCGCGTCGCCACGACCTGACAGCCGTCAAGCTTCAGAACCGTGACGGGCACGTGCTTGCCGTCCTCCAAAAAGAGGCGAGTCATGCCGACTTTCTGCGTGATGACGCCTGTGCGCATCGCGCTCACTCCTTAAAGCTTGATCTCGACGTCGACACCGGCAGCAAGGTCGAGCTTCATCAAAGCGTCGACGGTTTGCGGCGTAGGATCGATGATGTCGAGGAGGCGCTTGTGCGTCCTGATTTCGAACTGCTCGCGGCTCTTTTTGTCGATGTGCGGGGAACGATTCACGGTGAAACGTTCGATGCCGGTTGGCAGCGGAATTGGACCACGCACCTGCGCACCCGTCCGCTTCGCCGTGCTCACAATCTCCCGCGTCGAATTGTCGAGGATGCGATGATCGAAGGCCTTCAGCCGGATGCGGATATTTTGACCTTGCATGCGAATTCTCCGAAAACGGCCTCTCGGACCGCCGATAAACCGGTCCCTACTTAATGATTTTAGCGACGACGCCTGCGCCGACGGTCCTGCCGCCTTCGCGGATGGCGAAGCGCAGCTTCTCTTCCATCGCGATCGGAACGATCAGTTCAACGTCGACCGTCACGTTGTCGCCCGGCATCACCATCTCCGTACCTTCCGGCAGCGTCACGATCCCCGTCACATCCGTCGTCCGGAAGTAAAACTGCGGACGATAGTTCGTGAAGAACGGCGTATGACGCCCGCCCTCGTCCTTCGTCAGGATGTAGGCCTCGGCCTTGAAGTTCGTGTGCGGCGTAACACTGCCAGGCTTCGCCAGGACCTGCCCGCGCTCCACACCTTCACGGTCGATGCCGCGCAGCAGCGCGCCGATGTTGTCGCCCGCCTGCCCCTGGTCCAGAAGCTTGCGGAACATCTCAACCCCCGTCACCGTCGTCGACGTCGTCGGACGAATGCCGATGATCTCCACCGTCTCCCCAACCTTCACCACGCCGCGCTCCACGCGACCCGTCACAACCGTCCCGCGCCCGGAGATCGAGAACACGTCTTCGATCGGCATCAGGAACGGCTGGTCGATCGGGCGCTCAGGCTGCGGGATGTACTCGTCAACTGCCTTCATCAGCGCCAGGACCGCGTCATGGCCCAGAGCCTTGTCCTTGTCTTCCAGCGCACACAGCGCAGAACCGCGAATGATCGGAATGTCGTCCCCGGGGAACTGGTACGACGAAAGCAGCTCGCGCACCTCCATCTCAACCAGGTCCAAAAGCTCCGGATCGTCCACCATGTCCACTTTGTTCATGAACACAACCAGCGCCGGAACCCCAACCTGGCGGGCCAGCAGGATGTGCTCGCGGGTCTGCGGCATCGGGCCGTCCGCCGCAGACACAACAAGGATCGCGCCGTCCATCTGCGCCGCACCCGTGATCATGTTCTTCACGTAGTCCGCATGACCAGGGCAGTCGACGTGCGCGTAATGCCGCTTCGCCGTCTCGTACTCCACATGCGCCGTCGAAATCGTGATCCCGCGCGCCTTCTCTTCAGGCGCCTTGTCGATCTGGTCGTACGCCGTAAACTGCGCTCCGCCGCTCTCCGCCAAAACCTTCGTGATCGCTGCCGTCAAAGACGTCTTGCCATGGTCAACATGGCCAATCGTCCCAATGTTGCAGTGCGGCTTGTTCCGCTCAAATTTGGCCTTCGCCATCTCTCTCTCCTGTCGGCGGTTATTTCGGTTTCAGCGTGTCAGCAATCGCTTGCGGCACGGTCTCGTAGTGATCGAACTGCATGGAATACTGCGCACGCCCCTGGGTCATGGAACGCAGCGTATTGATGTAGCCAAACATGTTGGCCAGCGGAACCATTGCCGTGACGATCTGCGCATTGCCACGGCTGTCCGTACCCTGCACCTGACCGCGTCGCGAATTGAGGTCGCCAATGACGCCACCCAGGAAATCGTCGGGCGTCACGACTTCAACCTTCATGATCGGTTCGAGCAGTTTGGCCGCTCTCTTCTCCGCCAACTCACGGAACGACGCGCGCGCGGCGATGTCAAAGGTCAGCGCATTCGAGTCCACCTCATGATATGCGCCGTCGATCAGCGTCGCCTTGAAGTCGATCACTGGGAACCCGGCCAGCAAGCCGCTTTCCTTCTGCGCCTTGATGCCCTTTTCAACCGACGGGATGAATTCCTTCGGAATCGAGCCGCCGACGACATCGTTCTCGAACACGAATCCCGAACCCGGCGGCAGCGGTTCGTACGCGACTTTCACGCGCGCGAACTGACCTGAACCGCCGGTCTGCTTCTTATGCGTGTAGTCGATGGTCACCGCCTTCGCCAGCGTCTCGCGATAGGCCACCTGCGGAGCACCAACATTGGCGTCGACCTTGTAGGTGCGCTTCAAAATATCGACTTTAATTTCGAGATGCAGTTCGCCCATGCCCTTCAGGATCGTCTGGCCGGACTCCACATCGGTCGAGACGCGAAACGACGGGTCCTCCTGGGCGAGACGCTGCAGCGCCATGCCCATCTTTTCCTGATCGGCCTTGGTCTTCGGCTCGATTGCCACCTCGATGACCGGATCGGGGAATTCCATGCGCTCCAGGATAACCGGATTGTTGGGGTCGCAGAGCGTTTCGCCGGTCGTCGTATATTTCAGGCCAGCGAAAGCGACAATGTCGCCTGCATAGACTTCTTTGATGTCTTCTCGGCTGTTCGCATGCATCAAAAGCATGCGTCCAACGCGCTCGTTCTTGTCCTTCACCGAATTGAGTACGCCGGTGCCGCTCGTCACCATGCCGGAATAAACGCGCACAAAGGTGATCGAACCGACAAACGGGTCGTCCATGATCTTGAATGCCAAGCCAGCGAACGGCGCCTTGTCGTCGGCGGGCCGCTCTACTTCCAGGTCCTTGTCCGGCACATGCCCCATCACGGGCGGAATATCGAGCGGCGACGGCAGATAATCGACGACGGCATCCAGCAAAGGCTGCACGCCTTTGTTCTTGAAAGCCGAACCGCACATCACCGGCACGAACTTGAAGGCAGTCGTACCCTTGCGGATACAACGCTTCAGATCCTCTACGCTCGGCATCTTGCCTTCAAGATAGGCCTCGAGAAGCGCCTCATCCTCTTCGACCGCCATTTCGACGAGATGGGTATGAAGCTCCTTGGCCTTGTCCATGAGTTCGGCCGGAATTTCCGTTTCGTCGAACTTCGCGCCAAGCTGCTCTTCGTGCCAGACAAGCGCCTTCATCCGCACGATGTCGACAATACCCTTGAAATCCGCCTCGGCACCGATCGGCCAGGCGATCACCATGGGCCTGGTGCCCAGACGGTCGATCATCATCTCCACGCAGCGTGGAAAATCGGCGCCCGTGCGGTCCATCTTGTTGACGAAGCAGATACGCGGAACGCGATACTTGTCTGCCTGCCGCCAAACGGTCTCGGACTGCGGCTCAACACCGGCCACGGCATCGAACACGGCGACAGCGCCGTCCAACACGCGCATGGACCGCTCCACCTCGATGGTGAAATCCACGTGGCCGGGCGTATCGATGATGTTGATGCGGTGGTCGTGCCAGTAACAGGTCGTTGCGGCCGAAGTGATCGTGATACCGCGCTCCTGCTCCTGCTCCATGAAGTCCATGGTCGCGGCGCCGTCGTGCACCTCACCGATCTTATGGCTCTTGCCCGTGTAATAGAGGATGCGCTCGGTCGTCGTCGTCTTGCCGGCATCGATGTGCGCGGCAATGCCGATGTTGCGATATTTCTCGAGCGGAGTCGTTCGGGGCATTTGGAGTCCGTTACCAGCGGTAATGAGAGAAGGCGCGGTTGGCTTCAGCCATCTTGTGCGTGTCCTCGCGCTTTTTGACGGCATTGCCGCGATTGTTCGCGGCATCGAGGATTTCGCCGGAAAGACGGCCTGTCATGGTCGGTTCATTGCGGCCGCGCGCCGCCGTGATGATCCAGCGAATGGCCAGCGCGCGCGAACGGTCGGTGCGCACTTCCACCGGCACCTGGTACGTCGCACCGCCGACACGCCGCGAGCGCACTTCCAGTGCTGGGCTGACATTACGCAGCGCTTCATGAAAAACGACCAGCGGGTCCTGCTTTGTCTTAGCCTGAATGGTGTCGAACGCCCCGTACATGATGCCCTCTGCGGCGGACTTCTTGCCGTCATACATCAGGCTGTTCATGAACTTGGCGAGCACGAGGTCGCCAAATTTGGCGTCCGGGTTGATTTCGCGGCGATCTGCGCGGCGGCGGCGGGCCATGAGCGTGTCTCCTTCTTACTTCGGACGCTTGGCGCCGTAGAGCGAACGGCGCTGCCTGCGGTCCTTGACGCCCTGGGTGTCGAGTACGCCGCGGATGATATGGTAGCGCACGCCCGGAAGGTCCTTCACGCGACCGCCACGGATCAGCACAACCGAGTGCTCCTGAAGATTGTGGCCTTCGCCTGGAATATAAGTGAGGGCTTCGTAGCCGTTCGTCAGCCGCACCTTCGCAACCTTGCGAAGCGCGGAGTTCGGCTTCTTCGGCGTCGTCGTATAGACGCGTGTACAGACGGCGCGCTTCTGCGGACAATGCTGCAGCGCTGGCACCTTGTTGCGCTTGGGCTTGTGGCCTCGCGGCTTGCGGATCAGCTGATTGATCGTCGGCATTCGTCTTCCCGTCGTACGACCGCGCGCACCATGCGCGCGGCAAAAACAAAACCCGAAGCAGGACTCTGCCTGCCTCGGACAAATCGCGGAGGTCTGGGGCATGAGGCCCGAGTCACGCGTTCACACGCTAATAACTGGCTTCCCGACAGCGTTTCCGCGCTTTGGCGCGGACAGCCTGCGTCTGAAAGGTGCGGCTATATAGGCGGCAGGTGACGGCCCGTCAATAGCCGAAATCCCCGCAGATTCCTGGCCTTCCGCTCAAAGAAGCTGCAGCAATTCCCGCCCTGCCATAACGATGAGAACGAGCGTCGACAGCATGAAAACGGAGAACCTAGCCGCGACAATGTTGACGGTGCACTGGATCAAGGTGTGAACGACCCGTAGGCCGACGTAGGTCCACGCCAAGGCGATGTGCAACTGGTCCGTATGCCCGCTGAAAACAATATAGAAAACAAGCGCATAAAAGATCGTCGGCTGGTCCATGAGATGGTTGTAGTTGTCCGCCACTTGGCGGACAGAAGCTGGAAGCACGCTAAGCGAGCCCGGGTCGCAGGCGTCCTGTGGAACGATTCTGGCCTTTTGCATCGCGGGAATACGCGTGGCGTACATCCAGAGGCACACAAGCAAGGTCAGCACAATTAACGCCAATACCGGCGTCAGCATGGAAGTCATGATGGTCCCCTCTTTTGGGTAAGCCTACCCTAAGACGAGAAGATCGTTCGACCTGCACCATTTTTGCGACTAATTCTTATTTACAGTATGAGACGTTTGCCGTCCGATCGCCATCTTAAGAGAGGCTGGCCTTGAGCAGGACACCGTGCGGAAATCCGGCCATATCGGCGAATTGTCCAACGCCCTCTCCAGCGCCCTCAAGGCAACGACGAAAATCGAGCATGGCCTCGCCGGCATCTGCAGATGGCGCTCTGGCTGAAATCCGATTGGTCCCACGCGAGGAGTGGCAAACCTACTATCAAAGCCGGTACCGACAGCTATCCAGGACTTGCGGGCTAATTGATCTACCGTCTCGCGAACCGTCGACCGGCGCATGACGCGAGAAACTTCCGTCACCCTACGAACCGCACAGTCCGCACAGATACTACCCTTCACGGTCATGCGTTGTAATTCCGCATTAGCGTGTTGTGCATTGTGGCAGGTTCTGACTTCTGTCTGGATTGCTTGCGCGAGCAGTCCGGCTTTTCCGTGTGAGCGGCTGCGGTTTTATGGTTGCCCAATGGTTACCTCATAAGAGCAAGAGAACTCTTATCAAACTGTCGCGGGTCACATCCCTCTTGTGATTCGATAAAATTGAAAGCAACCGAAAAATACTCATTTTACGGGGCTCTGGCATGATGGCCACACGGATGAACCACCATGCCTATAAACTTCGATCTCAACGCGTCCAATGCCGTGTTCAGCCTGCCCGACGTCACCGGCAGGTATGACGAGCAATTCGGCTCTTATCTGCGCAATCTTGGCGCCCGACGACCGCTTGTCATGCTCGCCTTTCCGCCGAAGGCAGCGGGCACGTTCCTTCGCGTGGCGGCTGTGGAAGCGATCGACGGGCAGATGATGCGCGTGACTCACGCCCAGGGCGGTCGCGACGCGACACCCTATCTACCGATCTTCATCCTCTACTATGCCGGCGGCTTCCCAACATCGACCCTCGTCACGCATCTTCACATGCAGGCGTTACCGTCCAACCGGTTTCTGATCGAGGCTTTCGACATCAAGCCCATCATCATGATCCGCGATGTCGCTGACATGCTGGCGTCCTATTGCGACATGCTGGACAAGGACCAGTCGTCGGACAACTGGCTCAATTGCCAGTTGCCGGTGAACTTCACAACCATGCATGAAGATGAGAAAAACGACTTCCTGATCGACATGATGGGTCCGTGGTATGCGAGCTATTACGCGACCTGGCTCGCCTATGCAGAACAGTCCCCTGGCCGAGTGTGCGTGTTACGTTATCGCGATTTCCTGGGCGATCCGGCGCAGACGCTGGTCACCGCGCTTCGTCACGCGGGTGTTGAGCGCTCGCACCTCCATTGTCAGGACGTCATCGACTCCGTCTGGCGCGAGCGCGAACAGCACCGTTTCAATCAAGGTGTCGCCGGACGTGGACACCAGAAATTTAAACCGCATCATATTGAACGACTGGAACGCATGCTGTTCCACCATTATGGCCTTTCGCAATACCGCGAAGAATTGCTGCCAGGCTAAACCCGAAACAAAAAAGGGCCGCCCGAATGAGCGGCCCTTTCCATTTCGTGATGTCGGGAGAGGTTACTCCGCCGCAGCTTGAGGCGCTGGGCCTTCGATCTGCGCCGGCACCGCCTTGGACTGCTCCGCCTGGATCACACGATCACGTTCGGCCGCAATGTGGCGGAGACGAGCGATGGCCCCGCCGGTGCCCGCGGGGATCAAGCGGCCCACGATAACGTTTTCCTTGAGCCCTTCCAGCGTGTCGACCTTGCCATTGACAGCGGCATCCGTAAGAACGCGCGTCGTTTCCTGGAACGAAGCCGCCGAGAACACGGATCGCGTCTGCAACGACGCTTTGGTGATGCCCAGCAGAACTGGACGCCCCTCGGCAAGCTTGCCGCTGTGCTCCGTTGCCTTCGCATTCGCCTCTTCCATCTCGATCAAGTCGACCTGCTCGCCGGCAAGCAACGTCGTGTCGCCGCCATCGGTGATTTCCATCTTCTGCATCATCTGGCGGACGATCACCTCGATGTGCTTGTCGTTGATCTTCACGCCCTGCAGACGATAGACGTCCTGGATTTCCTTGACGAGATAAGTCGCAAGCTCTTCCACGCCCTTGATGCGCAGAATATCGTGCGGCGAAGGATTGCCCTCAACGATGTAATCGCCCTTCTCGACGTAATCGCCCTCGCGCACGCTGACGTGCTTGCCCTTGGGGATCAAATATTCGACCGGATCGATCTTGTCGCTCTTCGGTTTGACGATGACGCGGCGCTTGTTCTTGTAGTCCTTGCCGAACTCGACGAAGCCGTCGCATTCAGCAAGCACAGCGGATTCCTTCGGCTTGCGTGCCTCGAACAGCTCCGCCACACGCGGCAGGCCGCCCGTGATGTCACGCGTTTTGGCACCTTCCAACGGAATACGCGCCAACACGTCGCCAGCCCGCACCTCCGCTCCGTCTTCCACGGAGAGAATGGCGTCCGCCGAAAGCGGATAGCGGACTTCGCCTACGTTCGGCAGAACGATCACCTTGCCCTTCTTGTCGACGAGGACGAGGGTCGGGCGCAGCTCTTGCGACTTCGGCCCAGTACCGCGGTTATCCATGATGACGCGGTTGGTCACGCCGGTCTTTTCGTCCGCCACTTCCTTCATCGTGATGCCGGACACGACGTCCTCGTACTTCACGATGCCGTCCGTTTCGGTCAGCACCGGCAACGCATTCGGGTTCCACTCGGCGAGCCTGTCGCCGCGCTTCACCGTCACGCCGTCGTCGACCTTGAGGCGCGCACCATAAGTAATGCGGTAAGCCGCGCGTTCCTGGCCTTTCGGGTCCATGATCACGACCTGCATGTTACGGCCCATCGCGACCAGCTCGCCGTCGGAATTCTTGACGACGTTCCGATTGACGATCTTGACCTTGCCGTCGTAGCTGGCCTCGATCTTGGATTGACCGGCCACCTGCGCCGCGCCGCCGATATGGAAAGTGCGCATGGTTAGCTGGGTGCCCGGTTCGCCGATCGACTGGGCCGCGATCACACCGACCGCCTCACCGATATTGACGTTGGTGCCGCGCGCCAGGTCGCGTCCGTAGCATTTGCCGCAGACTCCATCCTTGAGCTCGCACGACAGCACCGAACGCACCCGCACCTTTTGCACATGTGCGCCTTCGATCTTCTCGGCGATGTCCTCAGTCACTTCCTTGCCGCGCTTCAGGAGAACCTCGCCCGTATCCGGGTGCTTGATGTCCTCGGCCGTGGTGCGCCCCAGGATACGCTCGGAGAGCGACGAGACCACCTGTCCGCCGTCGATTTCGGCCTGCACGGTGATACCGCGCTTCGTGCCGCAGTCTTCCGCGGTTATGATGCAGTCGTTCGCCACGTCCACAAGACGCCGGGTGAGATAGCCCGAATTCGCCGTCTTGAGCGCCGTGTCGGCCAGACCCTTGCGCGCACCGTGTGTCGAGTTGAAGTACTCGAGCACGGTCAGCCCTTCCTTGAAGTTCGACAGAATGGGCGTTTCGATGATCGAGCCGTCCGGCCGCGCCATCAGGCCGCGCATGCCGGCGAGCTGCTTCATCTGCTGCGGTGAACCGCGAGCGCCAGAATGGCTCATCATGTAGATGGAGTTCATCTCCTCCACGCGGGACGTCGCGGGATCAATGCGCGGTTCGGAGATTTCCTTCATCATTTCGGCAGCGACCTGATCGGTGCACTTCGACCAAGCATCGACGACGAGGTTGTACTTTTCCTTGTCGGTCGTCAGGCCATCCAGGTATTGCTGCTCGTACTCGCGGACGCGATGACGCGTTTCGTCGATCAACCGTTCCTTGGCGAGCGGCACGACCATGTCGTCCTTGCCGAACGAAATGCCGGCTTTGCAGGCCTCGCGGAAACCGAGCCCCATGACGGCGTCGGCGAACAACACTGTCTCCTTCTGGCCGCAATGGCGGTAGACTTCGTCGATGATGTGGCTGATTTCCTGCTTGCGCATCAGGCGATTGACCAGCTCGAACGGAATCTTGGGATGGCGCGGCAGAATTTCCGCAATCATCATGCGGCCGGGCGTCGAATCCACGCGCCGCGTGATCGGCTTGCCTTCGCCGTCGACAGTCTTGTAGCGCGCCTTGATCTTGGAATGCAGCGTCACCACGCCCGAGAACAGCGCATGTTCGATCTCGCCGATGTCGTTGAACACCATACCCTGACCTGGCTCGTTCTCACGCTCCTGACTGAGATAGTAGAGTCCGAGCACGATGTCTTGGGTCGGCACGATGATCGGCTTGCCGTTCGCGGGCGACAGGATGTTGTTGGTCGACATCATCAACACGCGCGCCTCCAGCTGCGCTTCCAGCGACAGCGGAACGTGCACGGCCATCTGGTCGCCGTCGAAGTCGGCGTTGAACGCCGTACAAACCAGCGGGTGCAGCTGGATCGCCTTGCCTTCGATCAACACCGGCTCGAACGCCTGGATGCCGAGGCGATGGAGGGTCGGCGCGCGGTTCAGCAGCACCGGATGCTCGCGGATTACCTCTTCGAGGATATCCCAAACTTCCGGCTTTTCCTTCTCAACCAGCTTCTTGGACTGCTTGACCGTCTGGCTGAAGCCTTTCGCCTCGAGCCGCGCATAGATGAACGGCTTGAACAGCTCGAGCGCCATCTTCTTCGGCAGGCCACACTGATGCAGCTTGAGCTCGGGGCCGACCACGATCACCGAACGGCCCGAATAGTCGACGCGCTTGCCAAGCAGGTTCTGGCGGAAGCGGCCCTGCTTGCCCTTCAGCATGTCGGCCAGCGACTTCAGCGGCCGCTTGTTGGCGCCGGTGATGACGCGGCCGCGGCGGCCGTTGTCGAACAGCGCATCGACGGACTCCTGCAGCATGCGCTTTTCGTTGCGCACGATGATGTCCGGCGCCTTCAGTTCGATCAGCCGTTTTAGACGATTGTTGCGGTTGATGACGCGCCGGTAGAGATCGTTGAGATCGGAGGTCGCGAAACGGCCGCCGTCCAGCGGCACCAGCGGGCGCAGCTCGGGCGGGATGACGGGGACGACCGTCATGATCATCCATTCCGGACGGTTGCCGGAATCGATGAAGGCCTCGACGACCTTCAGCCGCTTGACCAGCTTCTTGGGCTTCTCGCCGCCGTTGCAGCCGGCGATCTCCACGCGCAGATCGTCGCGCAGCTTCACGAGATCGATCGCCTGCAGCAGCGTGCGGATGGCTTCGGCGCCGATCATGGCGGTGAAGCTGTCGTTGCCGTATTCGTCCTGCGCCTTGTAGAACTCGTCCTCGGAGAGGAGCTGACGCTCCTTGAGCGGCGTCAGGCCCGGCTCGATGACGACGTAGTTCTCGAAATACAGGATGCGCTCGAGATCCTTCAGCGTCATGTCGAGCATCAGGCCGATGCGCGACGGCAGCGACTTCAGGAACCAGATATGCGCCACCGGCGAGGCCAGCTCGATGTGGCCCATGCGGTCACGGCGCACCTTCTGCACCGTCACCTCGACGCCGCACTTCTCGCAGACGATGCCCTTGTACTTCATGCGCTTGTACTTGCCGCACAAGCACTCGTAATCCTTCACCGGCCCGAAGATGCGGGCGCAGAACAGCCCGTCACGCTCCGGCTTGAAGGTACGATAGTTGATGGTCTCCGGCTTTTTGATTTCGCCGTGGCTCCAGCGCAGGATCTGATCCGGGCTAGCCAGCGAAATCTTGATCCGGTCGAAGGTCGGAATCTCCTTGCCGGTCTGGAAGACATTCATCAGCTCTTGGTTCATTACGAGCTTTCCTTTCAACTTTCGTCATGGCCGGACAAGCCGGTCATATAATCAACCGTTCACCAGCTCTACGTTCAGGCCGAGCGAACGCATTTCCTTGACCAACACGTTGAAGCTTTCCGGAATGCCGGCTTCGAACGTGTCTTCGCCGCGCACGATGGCTTCGTATACCTTGGTGCGCCCTGCGACGTCGTCCGACTTCACGGTCAGAATTTCCTGCAGCGTGTAAGCCGCGCCATACGCTTCCAGCGCCCACACTTCCATTTCGCCGAAACGCTGGCCGCCGAACTGTGCCTTGCCGCCCAACGGCTGCTGGGTGACGAGGCTGTATGGGCCGATCGAGCGCGCATGGATCTTGTCGTCGACCAGGTGGTGCAGCTTGAGCATGTAGATGTAGCCCACAGTCACCGCGCGGCGGAACGCCTCGCCGGTGCGGCCGTCGTACAGCGTCACCTGACCCGACCGGGTAAGTCCCGCCTGATCCAACATCTCGACGATATCCGCTTCCTTGGCCCCGTCGAACACTGGCGTCGCCACCGGGATGCCGGCGCGCAGGTTTTCGCTGAGCTCGATGAGCCCTTGCTCGTCGAGTTCGTTAAGCCGCTCGTCGCTACCGTAGATATGCTTGAGCGAGCGGCGCAGTCCCTCGAACTTCCCGTCGCGCTTCACCTTGTCGAGCGCCTCGCCAATCTTGCGGCCGAGACCCGCGCAGGCCCACCCCAGATGGGTTTCCAGGATCTGCCCGACGTTCATGCGCGAAGGCACGCCGAGCGGATTCAACACCACGTCGACCTGTGTACCGTCTTCCAGGTAAGGCATGTCCTCGATCGGAAGGATGCGGCTGATGACGCCCTTGTTACCGTGGCGGCCGGCCATCTTGTCGCCCGGCTGCAGCTTGCGCTTCACCGCGACGAACACCTTGACCATTTTCATGACGCCCGGCGCCAGCTCGTCGCCGCGGCGCAGCTTTTCCACCTTGTCGGCGAAACGCTTGTCGAGGCGCTGCTTGGACTCGTCATACTGCTTGCGCAGCGCTTCGATCTCGGCCATCGCCTTTTCGTTGCGCAGGCCGATCTGCCACCATTGATGGCGCGGAACCGCGTCGAGCACGCTCTGCGTGATCTTCGTGTCCGGCGCCATACCCTTCGGACCCGCCGCTGCCGTCTTGTTCAGCAGGATTTCAGAGAGACGCGCGAAGATATTGCGTTCAAGGATTGCGAGCTCGTCGTCGCGGTCCTCGGCCAGCCGTTCCTCTTCGGCACGCTCGATGGCCAGCGCGCGCTGATCCTTGTCGACGCCGTGCCGGTTGAAGACCCGGACCTCGACGATCGTGCCGGTGCCGCCCGGCGGAACGCGCAAAGACGTGTCGCGCACGTCGGCCGCCTTCTCGCCGAAGATGGCGCGCAGCAGCTTTTCTTCTGGCGTCATAGGCGTTTCGCCCTTCGGCGTCACCTTACCCACCAGAATATCGCCCGCGTTCACTTCCGCGCCGATGTAGACGATGCCGGCGTCGTCGAGGTTCTTGAGGTTCTCTTCGCCGACATTGGGGATGTCGCGCGTAATTTCCTCAGGACCGAGTTTGGTATCGCGCGCCATCGTCTCGAATTCCTCGATGTGGATCGAGGTAAAGACGTCGTCGCGCACGATGCGCTCGGAAATGAGGATGGAGTCTTCGAAGTTGTAGCCATTCCATGGCATGAAGGCGACGAGCGCATTCTTACCGAGCGCCAACTCGCCGAGCTGTGTGGACGGACCGTCGGCGATGATATCGCCCTTTTGGATCAAGTTGCCTACTTTCACCAGCGGCGTCTGCGTGATGCAGGTCGACTGGTTGGAGCGCTGGAACTTCTTAAGGCGATAGATGTCGATGCCCGGCTTGGTCGGATCGGCCTCTTCTGTCGCACGCACGACTATACGGGTGGCGTCGACCTGGTCGACGATCCCCGACCGGCGCGCCGCGATGGCGGACCCGGAGTCACGTGCCACGACGTCTTCGAGACCGGTGCCGACCAGCGGCGCTTCCGGCCGCAACAGCGGAACGGCTTGGCGCTGCATGTTCGAGCCCATCAGCGCGCGGTTGGCGTCGTCGTTCTCGAGGAACGGAACGAGCGCCGCGGCGACCGACACAAGCTGCTTCGGCGACACGTCGATGAACTCCACCTGATCGGGCGTCGTCATCACGAAGTCGCCGTGCTTGCGGCAGGACACCAGCTCGTCGGTGATGCGTCCACGGCTGTCGATCGTCGCATTGGCCTGGGCGATCGTGTACTTCGCCTCTTCCATGGCCGAGAGGTAGACCACCTCGTCAGTGACGTGTTTGTTGTGCACGCGGCGGTATGGGCTCTCGATGAATCCGTACTTGTTGACCCGCGCATAGGTCGCTAGCGAATTGATAAGACCGATATTGGGGCCTTCCGGCGTTTCGATCGGGCAGATACGGCCGTAATGCGTCGGATGCACGTCGCGCACTTCGAAACCTGCGCGCTCGCGCGTCAGGCCGCCCGGTCCGAGGGCCGACATGCGCCGCTTGTGCGTGACTTCCGACAGCGGGTTGGTCTGGTCCATGAACTGCGAAAGCTGCGACGAGCCGAAGAACTCGCGCACCGCCGCGGCCACCGGCTTGGCGTTGATCAGGTCGTGCGGCATGACTGTGTCGATGTCGACGGCGCTCATGCGTTCCTTGATCGCGCGCTCCATGCGCAGCAAACCGACGCGGAACTGGTTCTCCATCAACTCGCCGACCGAGCGCACACGCCGGTTGCCGAGGTTGTCGATGTCGTCCACTTCGCCGCGGCCGTCGCGCAGCTCGGCCAGCGCCTTGACGATGGCGAGAATGTCTTCCTTGCGCAGCGTCCGCACTGTGTCCAGCGCGTCCAGCCCGAGCCGCATGTTCATCTTGACGCGACCTACACTGGAAAGATCGTAGCGCTCGGAGTCGAAGAACAATTGGCCGAACAAAGTTTCCGCCGTGTCCAGCGTCGGCGGCTCTCCGGGGCGCATGACGCGATAGATGTCAATCAGCGCCTGCTCGCGCGAATGGTTCTTGTCGACCGCCATGGTGTTACGCAGATAGGAGCCGATGGTGATGCCATCGACGTTGATCACCTCGATCTCGTCGAATCCCGCCTCGCCGAGTTGGTCAAGCGAAGCCGCTGTCAATTCGTCGCCGGCCTCGACATAAATTTCGCCCGTCTCGGGATTGACCATGTCAAGCGCGGAGAATCGCCCGAGCAGTTCGTCGGCCGACATCGAAATCTGTTTGATGCCTTCTTCCTGCCACTTGCGCAAAGAGCGTTGGGTGATCTTGGTGCCCGCCTCGGCCAGCACTTCTCCGGTCTTGGCGTTCCGCCATTCCGAATTGGCTTTGGCGTTCTTCATCCAGCCGGGTTCCATCGGCGTAGTCCACGCACCGTCCTTTTGACGCTTGAAGGCGATTTTGCCGTAGAAATAATCGAGGATCTGCTCCTGGTCCAAGCCACGCGCATACAGCAGCGTCGTCACCGGCAGCTTGCGGCGGCGGTCGATGCGAACGTGGATGATGTCTTTCGCGTCGAACTCGAAATCGAGCCACGAACCGCGGTAAGGAATGACCCGGGCCGCAAACAGAAGCTTGCCCGAGGAGTGGGTTTTGCCCTTGTCGTGATCGAAGAAGACGCCCGGCGAGCGGTGCATCTGGGATACGATCACGCGCTCCGTGCCGTTGACGATGAAGGTGCCGTTCTCGGTCATGAAAGGAACGTCGCCCATATAGACGTCCTGCTCCTTGATGTCCTTGACCGACTTGGCGCCCGTTTCCTGATCCACATCGAACACGATCAGACGCAGCGTCACCTTGAGCGGCGCGGCAAACGTCATGGAGCGCTGCTGGCATTCCTCCACATCGTATTTGGGCTCTTCGAAATAGTAATCGACATATTCCAGACGCGAGGACTCGGAAAAGTCCTGGATCGGAAACACAGACGAGAAAACCGCCTGCAGCCCCTCATCCTTCCGGCCACCCTCCAGTTTATCGACCTGGAGAAACTGGTCGTAAGAGGTCTTCTGAACCTCGATGAGATTGGGCATCTCCGCTACTTCGACCATCTTGCCGAAATACTTGCGGAGCCGCTTGCGTCCAGTGAATGAGAGGGTCATTCCAAGTTCCTTAATTCACATCACTAAGAGCGAAAACCACCGCCCCTTCGAAGCGCTTTTTGGCGCCCCGAAGGAGGGTGGGTGAACGAAATATGCACGCGCACGCGGGTTTTCAAGCCGCCGCGCCTCCTTATTTCAGCTCGACCTTCGCGCCTGCGTCTTCGAGCTGCTTCTTGATCTTCGCCGCTTCGTCCTTGTTCACATCGGCCTTGACCTCTTTGGGAGCGGCTTCGACAAGGTCTTTCGCTTCCTTCAGGCCCAAACCGGTGATCGCGCGGATTTCCTTGATCACATTGATCTTTTTGTCGCCGGCGTCGGTCAGCACAACCGTGAATTCGGTCTTCTCGGCCGCAGGAGCCGCCGCAGCAGCAGCCGGCGCCGCGGCAGCGGCCACCGGTGCGGCCGCCGAAACGCCCCACTTGTCTTCTAGCAGCTTCGCGAGCTCCGCCGCTTCCAGGACCGTGAGGCCCGACAAATCTTCAACCAGTTTTTCGATCTTTGACATTTCTTATTTCCTTCAAGTGTTTACGGGTTTGAATGTTGTTTGGATGTCGCCTAGGCCGCTTCTTTCTTGGAATATGCGCCGATGACGCGGGCAAGCTGTCCGGCGGGCGCCTGGATGACGCCGGCAACTTTCGTTGCCGGAGCCAGCAGAAGGCCCACGATCTTGCCTCTCAGCTCATCGAGCGACGGCAGACTTGCGAGGGCCTTCACGCCCTCCGCGTCGAGCGCCGTTGCTCCGACCGAACCGCCGAGGATCACGAGTTTCGCGTTGTCCTTGGCGTAAGCCACCGCCACCTTCGAGGCCGCAACCGGGTCCTTGCTGTAAGCAATGCCCGTAGGACCTTTGAAGAGGTGGGAGATGGCCTCCACGGCCGTTCCCTGAAGCGCACGAACCGCCAGACGGTTCTTTGCCACCTTGAACGACGCCCCTGCCGCGCGCATGCGCGAACGGAGATCGCCCATCTGGGCAACCGTCATGCCGGAATAGTGGGCGACTACCACGGAGCCGGCATTCGCGAAGACGCCTTTCAGCTCTTCGACGACTTCCGACTTTTTGGCCTTCTCCACTGTGCTCTCCTTCTCAACCGGCGAACGTGACGATCCGCTCGCCGCCCTGTGACCAGATCGCGTTCATCACGCGACCACTCCTGCCCCAGGGTTCAAACCCGATCTTGCGAAAGCCTGCGCTTCCGAATCTCGGTTCTCGCCCCGTCTGCGCTGGAACATTTAAGTCCCTAAGGACTCCAGCGGTCTCGGACAGGTTCCGGCGATCGTCCGCCGGAATTCAAAACTCTTTACGCTTCCGCGCTCGCTGCACCGACGGACGGGAGCGCAATTTTCACCCCCGGCCCCATCGTCGAGCTGATGGAAACCTTCTTCACATAGGTGCCCTTGGCGCCTTGCGGCCTGGCCTTGATGACGCTGTCGACGAACGTCTTCACGTTCTGCACGATCGCATCCTCGGAAAAACTCGCCTTGCCGACGCCGGCCTGGACGATGCCCGCCTTCTCGACACGAAACTCCACGGCACCACCCTTGGCATCCTTGATCGCGCTGGTGACGTCCATCGTCACTGTACCGACCTTCGGGTTAGGCATCAGCCCTCGGGGACCCAGCACCTTACCCAGACGGCCGACGACACCCATCATATCCGGTGTGGCAATGCAGCGGTCGAAATCGATCTCGCCCTTCTGCACTTTCTCGGCCAGATCCTCGGCACCGACGATATCCGCGCCCGCCGCCCGCGCTTCGTCCGCCTTCGGACCCTTCGCGAACACCGCGACGCGCTGCGTGCGGCCTGTACCGTTGGGCAGAGCGACGACGCCGCGCACCATCTGATCGGCATGACGCGGGTCAACGCCCAGGTTGATCGCCAGCTCGATCGTCTCGTCGAATTTCGCCGTGGCGCGCGACTTGACCAGCTTCACAGCCTCTTCCACGGAATAAGCCTTGTTGACGTCAACGCCGTCCGCAGCCTTCTTGAATCTTTTCGATATCTTGGTCATGGCGTTTACCCCTTGACCTCGATGCCCATCGAACGCGCCGAACCTTCGATCAGGCGCATCGCCATCTCGACGTCGTTGGCGTTCAAATCCTTCATCTTGGTTTCGGCAATCTGGCGAACCTGGGCCTTGGTCACCGAACCGGCGAAATCGCGTCCGGGCGCCTTCGAACCGGACTCGAGCTTCGCCGCCTTCTTGAGGAAATAGGACGCCGGAGGCGTCTTCATCTCGAAGGTGAACGATTTGTCCGAGAACACGGTGATGGTCACCGGGATCGGCATGCCTTTTTCCTGATCCTGCGTCTTGGCATTGAACGCCTTGCAGAATTCCATGATGTTGAGGCCGCGCTGACCCAAGGCAGGCCCGATCGGCGGTGAGGGATTTGCCGACCCCGCCGGTACCTGCAGTTTTATGTAACCGACTACTTTCTTCGCCACTTTCAGTCCGCCTCCTTAGCGGTCTGCGGTTCAAACGGAGCTGGCCGCCCCTCCCGCGGTTGCACTCAGATCTTTTCGACCTGGGTGAATTCCAATTCGACCGGCGTCGCGCGTCCGAAGATGGACACTGCCACCTTCAGGCGCGAACGATCTTCGTCCACTTCTTCCACAGTACCGTTGAACGAAGTGAACGGGCCGTCGGCCACACTAACCTGCTCGCCGATCTCGAAGGTGATCGTGTTCTTTGGACGCTCGGCGCCTTCGGTGACCTGGTTCAGAATGCGGTCCACTTCGCCCTGGCGCAGCGGCATCGGCTTGTTGTTCTGGCCGAGGAAGCCCGTCACCTTCGCGACATTCTTGATGAGATGATACGCCTCGTCCGTCAGGTTCGCGCGCACCAGCACGTAGCCGGGAAGGAACTTCCGCTCGGCATTGACCTTCTGGCCGCGACGCATTTCCACAATTTCTTCTGTCGGTACGAGGACTTCCTCGATGAGATCTTCCAGCCCCTGAAGATGAGCCTGACGCTTGATCTCCTCCGACACCTTCTTCTCGAAATTCGAGTAGGTGTGGACGATGTACCACTTGCCTTCCGACTTGACCGCCGCTTCGCTCATGAGGTCAGCCCGCACCAATCAAAAAGCGCTCGCCGAATGTAAGCACCGTGTCCACCATGAAGAAAAAAACCACTGTCAAGCCGACCATGATGAACACCATCACGGTCGTAAGCCAGGTTTCCTTGCCCGTCGGCCAGGTGACCTTCTTCATCTCGCGGATGACGTCGTTGTAAAACTGGATCAATCCGCCGCGGCGGCGCGTCGGCACCGGCGCCGGCAATTCCTTGCCATCGCCCGCGTCTGCCGTTTTTTTCGTCGTCTCGGCCATATTTCTCTTTCTTCATGCAGATTGGCAGGAGTGGAAGGATTCGAACCCTCGGCCTACGGTTTTGGAGACCGCCGCTCTACCAACTGAGCTACACTCCTGTGTACGACATTCCTTGCCTGCGCGGCTCCGTTACGCCTTCGGATAGAAACTACTTAATGATTTTAGCGACGACGCCTGCGCCGACGGTCCTGCCGCCTTCGCGGATGGCGAAGCGCAGCTTCTCTTCCATCGCGATCGGAACGATCAGTTCAACGTCG
>DAIDUA010000040.1 GCA_027456965.1 Alphaproteobacteria bacterium
TGTTGTTATTCGGACCGTATCCCGTCGGATAAGGCAATTGATGGCCATTGGGAATAGCGATGCCAATGGATGTCTTGTCCAAGGTATTGCCGTAACCGGCGTCCACGTCTGCGCCGGTCTGGTGGGACGGGTTCCCCCAACCGTCCGAATGGTCGAAGTCGAACGTCATTCCGAGATTGTCGTTCACCTGCCATTTCACGTTGGCGCCGTAATCGTTGTACTGCAGGCTCTGGGGATTGTATTGGCCCTGGAAGTCGGTCGGTGTCTTGTTCTGCACGAAGTTGACGACCGTACCGTTCTTGTCGAGCTGGACGTTCTGCATCGAGCCGTTGCTGAACCACACGCTGTAGCCGTACTGCGCCTGGTGATCGTTGTCGCGCGAGAAGTTATCGTTCACCGTGATTTCGATGTTATCGGTCGGACGCCACTGCAGGACCACGCGAGCCTGCTCGCGCTCGACATTCTCCAGCTCGTGATAAATGCCGTAGTCCTGAATGAACCAGGTCGGTGTCGTCAGCGCCTGGGTCGGCGTCAGAACCTGACCGCTGGCATTCGTCGGATAGGCACCATAGGTCGGGCTGATAGTTCCCGAAGCGTCCTGCGACGCGGCATATTTGCCTTCCCAGCCCTGCACGTTGATGTGGTTTTGCCTCGTCTTGGTATCGGCGTAAGAGGCGGCGACCAGGATACCGAAGGTGTCATGGGCGAAGGTGTCGCTGAACAGAAGGTCGCCGTTCGGCGAGAACTGGCCAGCCTCAGGCGAATCCATGCCCGAGAGCGAACCGGCGACCACCAGGCCCGGATGGTCGAAGGGCTTGGGGAACTTGATGTCGATCGTCGCACCGATCGCACCCGCCGACACCGAGGCATCGGGCGTCTTCATGACGTCGATCTGGCTGACGAAGTCGGACGAGACCGACGAAAAGTCGAAGGCCCGGTCGCCGGTGCCGGTCGCCACCTGACGGCCGTCGAACAGCGTTTCGTTGAAGGTCGGGCCGAAACCACGCACCGTGATCTCGGTCGCCTGGCCGTTCGTCGAGGTGCCGCCCGTGCCGCCCGCCATGGTGCCACGTCCGCGGGTGACGGTGACGCCCGGAATACGCATCATCGCGTCCGCGAGATTCACGTCCGGGAACTTGCCGATATCCTCGGCGGTGATCGCATCCACAATACCGACCGAGTCGCGTTTGATGTTCAAAGAATTCTGCAAGGACTCGAGGATGCCGGTGACGACCACCGTCTCCATCGGCTGTGCTGCCGTCGACGACGAAGCCGCATCTTGTGCGAGACCTGCCGCCGAAAAGGCGCCTACCGCCAGGGTCGACACACCGCCAAGCAAGGCGCTGCGCAGCAATTTTCCGACCCACGCGTCTGATGCCGTTCTATTTGCATACTTATTGAGACTATTCACGTGTTCCCTCCTATGTGGCGCTCCAGGTGGCGCCTGCCCAAATACACGCCTGCCGTTCATCGTGCGGCCACCAATTGGTAGCGATAACATTTAGATTCGCACTAAACTGCAGTCGCACCCGCTCATGCTTCGGCGGCAGTCGCACTGCCCTACCCCGACATGAAGCTTCTTCTTCCAATTCAAGCGCTTGGGGTCATTTTGCCCCTCAGCGTTTGCACTCCCGAAACAGAGACAATGTGGTGAAAACCCAGCCCTAAACGGTCCAGACCTTCGACCCAGCCTCCTTGGCTATGTTAGCGATACCAGAAGACAGCGAAGACATTTGTGAACATTTTCAAAGACAAAGCCGTCTCATGTGAGCGCTATCAATGTGAATGCTATCAAAGACAACGTTGTCTTTCCAGGGATTGCGAAGCAGTATTATTTCAAATCTAGAACTTTCCAGCGATCGTTGTGCAATTGCCACACAGAGCTGTCCGGAAACCAACATTGACGTGCCGAAAAATTTCGAATGCCCATGACCAGGCGCTCTATTGAGGCGGTTCACAGAATTCTCGCGCGCGAGAACGCTTGCGGCGCCCACTCCGGCGCCTAACCCTCGGCAAGGGCCGTATAGAGGTTCTGGAGTCGGTTCCCCGCCTCCTTGAGTTGCCTGCGGAGGACGTCCCGACGTTGGATATTGCCGCTTGCAGTCGCGCGACGGTGCTTTTGAACTTCCCTTGACAGAAGACCAAGTCGGTCCGGCGTGAGTAGCTGACCAGCCAGGACGTCCAGCACCAACTGGTTCCCCCTCCCCGCCACGTCCTTTCCAAAGCCCAAGCCGCGGGCCTCGCCGCCAAACGCCGTCAGGGGTTCAAAGAGGCACCGGCGCCTATGCAGCACCGCTATGCGCGGGGCTTGGTCGCGAGCATCGCCGTCGACCACCAAAGGCCGCCACCATCGGTCCGAAGGCAGCCTCAGCCGCCGCCATAACAGCTGGCGCCGCTAACGGTGGAGTTTGCACTTTTGTACGGGAATGGCGCACCCGACAGGATTCGAACCTGTGACCTCTGCCTTCGGAGGGCAGCACTCTATCCAGCTGAGCTACGGGTGCGGACCGCCCGATCCTATAGACCAAGGGCCTGTCGTTCCGCAACGAACCGGCCATCGCCTAGCCAAGCGCCGCCAAGGCCGCGCCGACCGCCTCATAGGCCGCCGTCCAGGCCTTGCGCTTCCAGTCCTGGGTATCGGGATAAAAAGCACCGCGAATCTCGCGACGGATCGACTCGGTCGCGGAATGCGCGGCGCCGGCGATCCGGTGCAGCCAATTGTCCTTTCTGAGGGCCAAGAACACCTCGCGGGTGGCAACCGTTCCCATCTCCAGCGCCGCAAAGGTAAGGTCCCTGTCCTTCATCCATCTTGCAAAGGCCTTGTCGATCGTGCCGGTCAGAGGGACCGAAACCGACTCGCCGGCCTCGCTCGATTTGACCCGCGCGCCCCACAGGCTCTTGGCGCGCAGATAAGGTGCGCTGCCCGGAAGGTCTTCGCTGATCATCTCGCCTTCGCCATGGGCGCCGAGGCCGGTGTGGAAGTCGATCACGATCAGCTTCTTCACCCAGGTCAGCTCCTCGCGGAAGACGTCGTGCAGCATTGCCGCCGACCAGCTCCGGCGACGACCGCCGAAATAGAGTCCGTCCGGAAAAGCATACTGGCCCTTGGAGATCGCTTCCTGAAGAGCGACGGCGCCATGCGTTTGGGAGTAGGCGCGCAGCCTGGCGTTGGCGGCCCGCAAAGTTTCCGGCGATATGTCCTTCGGCGCAATGGCGTCCGCGAGCGTTTCATAGCCCTTGTTAACCGGCGGGTTCGCGTGATCGATGAAATTGCGATTAACGTCCGCATTGTCGTCATCGACACGGCGGTCCCACGAAAAGCCGTATGGGTTCAAGGCGTGCAGCAGAACAACTTTCGCCGTTTTCGGAACGCGCCGCGCAAGCCCCTCGCGCAGCAGCCCCGTCTGCACGCCCGAACCGAAATAACCTTCCACGCCGTGCGTACCGGAAATCAGCAGCAACGCCGACTCGGCCTCGTGCGCGCCGACGGTCGCGGTGTCGAGGAACAAAGGCTTGCCGTCGCGCGCCTTCGCCGTGGGATGCACGCGCGCGACGCTGCGCAGACCGGCCGCCGCGCAGGCCTTCAGAAACGCGCCGCGTGCGGAGCGGTAGTCGGCGGGAAAATAATTCTCCGGTCTCGCGCTCATTCCCACCATTCTAGTTATGCAAGATTGCGCCTGCCACGCTTCGAAAATTTGCCACCTTTTCAGGCATTTGCTCAGCCGTTGATCACGCTGCGCCAACACCGCGCGAAAATCTCACAGGCTTTTGATCACGGGTCGCAAAACTGAAAAGAAAGCGTCTTTTTTTTGTGACTGCGTCTCGTTAACCGAACAAGGTGAGCAGCAAATCCAACACTGTGAGGTAGGGGTAATGACACGCGGCACGTTAATGATGACGACGCTGGCAGGGGCGTTTCTGTTTACATCGGGCGCCCTTGCGCAAACCAGCAATTCCGATCCTGCAGCGCAATCCAAAAAGCATTCGGCAGTTGCAGTCGAAACGGTGATCGTCACCGGCGAACATGAGAAGCTGGACAAGATTCCGCTGAAGGCGGCCTTTACGCAAAGCACGATCAGCAAAGAGATCATCCGCAACGCGTCGCCGGGCGTCACCACGACGGTGCAGACGCTCCTCAATCAGGAGCCGTCGATCACCGCCGTGACGTCGGGACCGAGCGGCATGCGCACGGACATCAAGTTCCGCGCCTTCAACGATGGCCAGTTCGGCGAGACCTTTGACGGTGTCCCCTTGAACGACGCGTTCAACGCAGGCGCCACGAACCAGGCCTCGAACCGCAACAACGTTCTTTTGACTCTGAACAGCATCGACGGCGTGGATGTCTATCGCGGCATCAACAATCCGGCGGTAAACACCTACAATTCGCTCGGCGGCACGATCAATTTCCAGCCCCGTCAGCCCGGCGAGAATTTCGGCGCCAATGTCGGCGCGACCTATGGCAGTTTCAACACCTTCGGCTGGCACGGCACGGTCAACACGGGCGACATCGGTGGATTGCGTCAGATCGTCTCGTTCGACCATACCGACAGCAAGGGCTGGCTGCAGAATACGCCGGATCACAACAACAATCTGTACTATGGCGCGCAGGACAGTTTCGACGGCGGCAATTCCCAGCTTTATGCCTACTTCATCTACAACACGAACCAGGGCTACTCGCCGCATACGGCGCCCGTGGCGTTGATCGCCCAATACGGCCGCAGCTATCAGTGGCCGACGAGCTGGGCCTATTCGTTCAACGACGACACGAACTTCCTCACAGTCGTCGGCTACAAGACGAAGATCAGCGACATCGTGTCCTATGACGGCAAGTTCTATGGCGGCATGAACGACTACAAACGCACGTCGTATTCCAACCCGGCAGAACGTCAGAGCGGCACGCAGCCCTACTATCTGCCAAACCAGTCGACCGGCTATGCTTGGTGGATTCCCGGCAACGGTTACCCGATCCCGATGAACTACGATCCGGCTGCCCAGTTCGGATCGGTCCATGACGGTACGGATTACCATTTCTACGGCTATCAATCGACGACGATCGGTTACAAGGGCACCGTCACGGTCGACCTGCCGCACAACATGATCGCGGCCGGCGGCGACATCAGTTCCAGCTATCTCCACTCCCGCGAATATTGGTATGGCGCGGCCAAGATGCCGATGACGGTCGGCTACAACGACGCCTGGGACGAAAGTGACGACCGCCTTCTCGCGTCGGCCTATGTGCAGGACGATATCCACTTCTGGGATGATCGCGTTCACATCACGCCGGGCGTAAAATACATCTACGCCCACACCACCGACAGCGACTCCCTGGGCTTCTACTATGCAGCGCCCGGCACCGTCAGCGCCGACGAACATTTCGTCTCGCCGACCGTCGGCGCCAGCGTCGAATTCCTTCCTGGCGCAGCCGCCTACGCGTCCTTCGGCCAGAACGTGAAGTTCCCCGACATCTCGGCCTTCTACAACGCATTCCAGCAGGATGCCAACGGCAACTACGTGACCGTGCCGGTGACCGTGAAGCCGGAATATGTCAACGACTACGAAGTCGGCCTTCGCTACAAGCGCGGCGGGTTCCTGGGATCCATCAATTTCTACCAGGAAAATTTCGAAAACACCTTTGTCACGAGCACCGATCCGTCGTCTGGTCTGACCAAAACCGGAAACGCCGGCGCCTCGCGCTATCGCGGCGTCGAGCTGCAATTGAACGACGATTTCGGCCAGGTCGTGCTGGGCGACTGGAACGGCTACTTCAACTATGCCCACAACGAAGCCGAATACACCGCGACCGCCAATCTGGCGGACACCGGGCTCGGCGGCACCGTGACGAAAGGCCAAAACCTCACCGATGTTCCGCATGATCTCGTTACCGCCGGGCTGGTGTGGAACTGGAACAATTGGCGGGTCAACGCGGACGGACAATATGTCGGCACGCGCTATATGGCCTACGGCTTTGCAGGAACGCCTGCGGTGGCGCCAGACCCCACAACCCTTCCGTCCTACTTCCTCGTCAATCTGGGCATTGTGAAGGTCGTACCGGTTGACTTCGCGGGTGCCAACGCCGTGAAGTTCTCGCTCAACATCGACAATTTGCTGGACCGTCACTACTACGCGCGCGGCTATGTCGATTTCGACAACAGTGGCGCCAGTTACACGCGGGCCTTGGAAGGCGCCGGTCGGGCCATCTATGGCGGCGTCAGCTTCTACTTCTAACGCGCGTTCGCCCCGGCCGGGACCATCAAGACGGTCCCGGTCGGCGGCCTCGGGCAGAGCACGCGCATTTTACGGGCCAGCCACCCGTGCACCGCACTGTCCGAGGGCGCATCGCGGCGCATTGGAGATTTATAATGTCAGTGCATTTGCCATCGCGGCTAGGCTCGCCGCCAATGAGAACATAAACCAACGGACGGCCACGATGTTGCGACTTCAGTCTTTCATCGCTCTGACGGCAGCGGCGCTTGCCACCTTTGTTCCAGCGCCCGCCGGGCCCATGGCAGGCCCTCCGGTCTACCGCATCACCAAGACCATCCCGCTGGGTGCGCCGGACCGCTGGGACTATCTCACCTTCGATCCGCAGACGGGCAGGGTCTATGTCGCGCATGGCGACCGCGTCACGGTCGTCGACGGCCGCAGCGGCGCCGTCATCGGCGCTGTGGAGGGCATGCCGGGCGGTACGCACGGAATAGGCATCTCGCACGCCACTGGTCAGGGCTTCACCGACGACGGCAAGGCGGGAGCTGCCGTGGCCTTCAACCTGAAGACGCTCAAGGTCACCAAAAGGATCAAAGCCGAGAAGGATGCAGACGGCATCGCCTTCGATTCTGCAAGCGGTCATATATTCGTGATCGACGGCGACTCGGCCAAATTGACGGTGATCGATCCGAAGTCCGACGCCGTCGTTGCCACGATCGACACCGGCGGACAACTCGAATTCGGCGTCTCCGGCGACAACGGCAAGTTCTATGTGAACGGCACGGAAAAGCACGAGATTGTGCGCGTCGACACGGCCACGAACAAAGTCGACGCCCATTGGCCAATGCCGACCTGCCTGCATCCCCATGGCCTGGCCATCGATCGCGTTCACCATCGGCTTTTCGCGAGCTGCGCAAACAAGGTCATGGTTGTGATGAACGCCGACAATGGGACGGTTCTGGCCTCGTTGCCGATAGGCGAGGGAACCGATGCGGCGGACTTCGATCCGGATCGCGATCTGGCCTACAGCTCGAACCGTGAGGGGACGCTGTCCGTCATTGCCGAGAAATCGCCCGACAGTTTCGCGGCGCTGCCGGCGATCCAGACCGAAACCGGCGCGCGCACCATGGCGATCGACCCGGCCAGCGGCCGCATCTATCTGGTGACCGCCGACATCATCGAGAACAAGGCCGTGCCGGCCACCGACTATCGCCATCGCTTCACGATCAAGCCCGGCACCGTGCGGCTGCTGTTCCTCGATCCGGCGCACTAGGCGCGAGAACGCACGGCGTTATTTCAGGATGGGCCTGAAGGCACCGTCCCAATCCTCGTTCGGCGGATTGTCCTCGAAGTAGGCGATGCGCGCGAGATGAAGGTCGTAGAGCTTCTGGCTGGCGCCCGAAAGCTTGCGGCATTGATCGATCAGTTCGCGCGATTTCTGCCATTGCTGGGCGCGCATCGACTGGAAGATGTGATCGTGGAAAGTGGCGAGCGCGCGGAATTTCGGGCTGGCGCGCATCACCGGATTGCCCAGCATGGCATAGAGCTTGACCGGCTCGTCGTGGCTGCCCACGGCGATGTAATCGACTTCCAGGAAGGCGAAACCGCGCTCCGAGGCTCTGCGCGTGTTCTCGGCGACAATCACGGCGGGTCCGTACTGGCCGGAGATCTGCTGGATGCGGGCTGCCAGCACGGCGCAGTCTCCATTCACCGAATAGGCGGTGCGGCCGTGTGCCTTGAAACCGCCGGCGATCGCCGGACCGCTGGAAATGCCGATGCCGATTTCCACCGGCGACAGGGCGACACCGTCGATGCGTCGCTCATGGGTGACCACGTCGTTGGTCCGCGCGATGACCTCCATCATGCCGGTGGCCGCCTCGCAGGCATGGATGGCATGTTCTGGATCGTCGAGCGGTGCGTTCCAGAAGGCGGTGAAGCCTTCCGTTGTCAGCTTGTCGATGGTGCCGCCGTGACTGAGTGCCTCTTCCATCAATGGCTCCAGCACACGCTGCATCAGACGGGTGAAGGCGGCGGGATCGCCGCGGAACGACAAGGCCAGTTCGGCAAAGCCGCGCACGCCGCAGGCCAAGTACGTCACTGTGCGGGTTTCGCCTTCCAATTTCATGAGCTGGGGGTTGCGCGCGATCTGGTCGATGGTGCGGGCGGGCAGAGCATCGGCGAAGGCGAGCTTCAGCCTGGAGCGCGACGCGGCGATCTCAAGTCCGCGCGCGCCTGCGCCAGCCAGCCAGACCGCCGCCAGTCCGACGTTCAAGCCCAGGGCGTCGAACAGCACGTGTTCCCCGGCGTACAGCCGCCAGGAGACGTAGCTGACGCCTGCGATCGTGCACAGAACGAACAGGCCCGCCCAGCGCACGCCCAGCCGCGCGAACAGGAAGACGCAGCCCAGCCCGAACAGCGCCAGACACAGGAGCTCGGCTTCCGAGGCCGAGGCCGGCCGGCGCAACGCTGTTCCCAGCAGAAGATTCTCAACGGCCTCCGCATGGACTTCCGCCACCGGCATGAGGCCCAACGGCGTGTCCACTAGGTCGTCGGGCGCACCGACATAGACGATGGCGCCGTTCAGGCTGCCGGGCGGGAGCGTCTTGTCGGCGACGTCGGCGGCCGAGACGTCTCGTTCCGCTTGCGCGCCGGAATAGGCGATCCACAAAGAACCGCCCGGCGTGGTCGCAAGGTCCGTGTGCCCGGTGTCGACCGAGGCGACGCCCGGTGCGCCGCCGAACAATCCGCTGTTGCCGTCGTTGCTTTTCAGCGTGACGGCATCTTTGCCTTCGACCAGACGCAAGACTTCCGCGTCGAGCGTGGGCACCGCCTTGTCCCGCAGCCGGAAGACCAGCGGCATGCGCCGCACTTTGCCATCGGCATCGACATCCAGATTGACCGCGCCAACGCCGGCGCTTGCCGCTTCGATAACGGGCAATGACGCAGACGCCTGATCGAAGGCGCGCGTCTGGCCGAAGGGGTAGGCCTTGCCCGACCAGGCGACGGTGGCTTTCAGCGTCAGGGTGCGCGCCGGCCTGGCGTCGCCCAGCGTGAAGCCGGTCACCGCCTCGATGCCGGAAAACGCCGCGGCGAGCGCATCGTCCGGCGATGGCATGTGCTCGATCTCCCGGCGCGCGGCGTCGTAGGATGGCCCGGGCGGCACCAGGGGGAGGAGTTTCTTCGGCGATGCCGAATCAGGCCTTTCGAACGGGGTGACAAAGACGACAATGGAAGCGCCTTGCGCCTTCATGCTGTCGACCAGCTTGGCAAGAACCGCATACGACCATGGCCACGGGCCAAAACGCTGGACCGCCGCGGCGTCGATGTCCAGGACGCGGACGCTGTGACCGCTTCTGGCGCGCGTGTCCTCATAGGCGCGCGGCCGGGACTGCTGATAGTGGTCGAACAGGACCCCGCGCAGCCATGTCGCCGCCCCGCCGACGTCGGCCCCGAGCACGAACAGCGCCAATACAAGCATGGCAAGCGGAAGCACCCAGACGGCAACGGACCTATTGCGAAAAATCATGATCATCCCATTCCGGCGCGATCCTGCCGACCACAGTCAATTTATCACGCGTCGAGCGACAATGCGGAAGAAGCTTTGCGTCATACTGACTATGATGGGCAAGAAAAACGCATCGCAACAGGTTTGGCGAGACCGTTTGCCGAAGATATAGCGCCTCGCCCGGATCGCGCCGGCGGCCCGATCCGGCCACCACCCCGAGAACGCCGACAAGGAGACGCCAGGGATGAGCGGCCGAGAACCCACGGGCCGTCAGCCGACCTCAACGGATCGCTCGACCCGAAGATTATAACATTGCGTCTTCTGGAAAAGTCGCGAGTCCGTTTGGTCAGCTTTTGAAATTCCGAGACGCAGCAGGCTTGAGGGCCGGCAAAGCGAGCCTCTAGGCTCCGTCCGAAACAGGGGGCTCGCATGGCGCACAAGCGAGAAGGCGACGGCCAGACGGCACTGGTCACCGGTGCAAGCGGCGGTATTGGGCTGGAACTCGCGCGGTGCTTCGCCAAGGACGGCTACGACCTTATCCTCGTCGCGCGCTCGGCCAAAAAACTGCAAATGGTCGCCGACACGCTGTCCAGACAACATCGTGTCCGGGCCTCCGTGACGGCTTGCGATCTCGGGATTATCGGGGCCGGAAAGGCGCTCGCCGAAAGCCTCGCGGATCACCCGGTCGACGTGCTGGTGAACAACGCGGGCTACGGCGACACAGGGGCGTTCGCCACGACCGATCCAAGGGCGCAACTCGGCATGATCGACCTCAACGTGCGTGCCCTAGTCGAGCTGACCCACATCTTCTGGCCGCGCATGCTGAAAAACGGGCGCGGCGGGGTGCTCAACGTCGCGTCCACGGCGGCCTTCCAGCCGGGGCCTTTCATGGCCGTCTATTATGCCTCGAAAGCCTTCGTGCTCTCCTTCAGCGAGGCCTTGTGGGAGGAAGCGCGCGGTACCGGCGTCCATGTTTCGTGCTTGTGTCCCGGCGCGACCGAGAGTGAGTTCCACTCTCGCGCCGGCACCGACAAGGTGCGTCTGCTGCGCATGGGACAAATGTCGGCGGCAAAAGTGGCGAGGCTCGGCTACCGGGCCTTTCAGGCCGACCGGCGGGTGAAGATCACAGGCCTGAGAAACGCCGTTATGGCATGGTCGGTGCCGTTCTCGCCGCGCTCCATCGTACTACGTCTCGTGCGCTATCTGGAGGGCGCGTGAGGGCAACATAACGGGACGCGTCGCAGGAAAAATCGTTCTGGTCACGGGAGCTGCCCAGGGCTTGGGCGAAGCCACGGCGCGCTTGCTGGCCCGGGAAGGCGCGCGCGTCATGCTGACGGACATCAATGCGCAAGGCGTTGCGGCGGCCGCGATGTCGATCAATGCAGAGCGGGCGGGCGCGGCCATGGCTCTGCCGCACGACGTCACCAAGGAAGAGGACTGGCAGCGGGTGCTGTCCGACACCGAGCGCGCCTTCGGCGGGCTTCATGTCCTGGTCAACAACGCCGGTGTCGGCCTGACCAAGGACCTCGAACAGATCACGCTGGAGGAATGGCGACAGGTGCATGCCATCGATCTCGACGGCGTGTTTCTGGGCTGCAAGCATGCCGTCGCGCCAATCGTCAGGACGGTGAGGGACACGAACCTCGGCGGCTCCATCGTCAACATCTCGTCCATCGCGGGGATCGTCGCCGGCTACAATATGGCCGCGTACAATTCGGCGAAGGCGGCCGTGCGGCACCTGTCCAAGTCGGTGGCGCTGCATTGCGCCAAGAAGGGTTACAACATCCGCTGCAACTCGGTGCATCCGGTGTTCATCGCCACGCCCATCCTCGATCCACTCGTGGCGCGCTACGGAAAGGACGAGGCCTATGCCAAGCTCGCGCGGCAGATACCCCTGGGCCGGATCGGCGAACCGGAGGACATCGCCTATGCCGTGCTGTATCTTGCCAGCGACGAATCCAAATTTGTCACCGGCGCGGAATTGAAGGTCGATGGCGGCATTTCGGCGATGTGAGGCCGTCGCCGCAGCATCTTTTGCCGGGTGAGAAACCTGCCGCCGCGGCAAACGATGCCGGAGTTGTCGCGAAATTTGTCGACATAACGTCTTCTTAACCACCGATTTTGCCCGGCGCGAGAAACACGCGCCGGGCACGGGCCGTGCTTTGCAGCTGAATCTGTGGAGCGTTGTGTAAGGCAATTTGGAGGTTACCCATGTCCATCGGCGGCATTGGGGCGTGCGGGGCCGGCAGCGCAAGCCAACTTCTCGCGTCCATGCTCAGCCAACTCGACAGCGTCACGTCGGCGACGAGTTCGGCCTGTAGTACCAGTGCGTCTATCGCAACATCTTCGAGCCCCGCGAGCGACAGCAACACATCCCTGACGGGAAGCGGAAAGGGCGATCTGAGTGCTCAGATTCTGGGCCTTCTCATGATGATGCAGAGCGATCCGAACGCATCGCAGACTGCGACAGGTTCGACCACGACACCTCTATCGTCGACGAACTCTGCGTCGACATCTGCGACATCCATGTCGGGTTCGCTCCACAATCTGATGTCGGCCGTCGACACGGACGGCGACGGATCGATCTCCCAGAGCGAGATGGAGTCCTATATCCAAGGCAAAGGCGGCACGCAGTCCGAGGCCGACGCGTTGTTTTCCGCGCTCAACCAGGGCGGCTCGGGCAATCTCACCCAGACGCAACTGACGAGCGACTTGCGGGGCGCCGCCGCAAGCAGACCGCACGGCCATCATCACCATCATGGCGGGCCGTCTTCGGCGAACAACGGGGCGTCCCAGCTGCTTCAGGTGATGGACACGAACGGGAACGGGACGGTGGACAGCACCGAGTTCACAAATTTCGTCACCAGCCTCGGGGGGACAGCATCCGAGGCCAGCGCTGATTTTGCCGCGCTCGACACACAGAATAGTGGCAGCGTCTCGGCCAGCCAGTTCAGCGCGGCGATCACGGCCTTTGAATCCGCCGCCCAGACACAGAGCGCTGCCAGCATGTCTTCGGGCTCGCCCATCCTGACGTTGCTCGATGCAATGGCGAAAAACGCCTCCGACGGCACGACAGCGAACGTGACCGCCTGAAGGCCGTTTCTCGAAGGCCCGGAGAAGCTGGGCCTTTCCTCTATTTCGTGAGGCGCATCGCCACCTGGGCGAGGAGGATGCGTGCGCCTTTTTGGTGCAGCACACGGTTGGTGACGCGTTGCAGGCGGTCGGCGATGTCGACCACGTCCGGCTGCTGCCAAGGCCGTACCGATGTCGCAGTGAACTCCATCAGATTGCGGACATAGATATCGCGCAGCACCGGCATTGCCTTGTCGACTTGGGCGCGCAGTTCCGGATTGGGAATGTCGAGCCCGATGCCGATCATCAACAGCCCCGTGATCTTATCGCGATCCATAATCGTCGTATAAATTGGGTCGATCATGACATAGCTGGGTGATTGCGTGATCTTGTGCACCGGCGATTTCTTGCTGTCGGCGGCGTAAGCCGGCAGGGCCAGCGCAAAAACAACAAGAACAGCGAGTATTGCGGAGTGGCGCATGGCTCTGGCCTTCGCGAATCCCCGCTGGTTTAGCGCGGTATGGTAAAGCGATGGTTAGCGGCGCCAGGATTGAAAGCTAACCCATGATCGGAAAAGCCAGATTTTACCTGGCGACCCGGTCGTCTGCGCTTCCCTTAGGCCCAGGACGGCGCCGGCGCTCGCATGGGCTGGCCGGTGGGGTTGCTGGCTGCCAAGGACGGGGAAGCCTGTCGATTACCGACAACCAAGGCGAGGACCTGTGACGAGCGACATATACGGAGACGTGAGAGGAGAGACTGGCTCCCCACGTCGCAGCGGCGAGGGCCAGCCCGGCTTCGCCCAAAGGGGGGCTACGCCGTGGCAGTCTCCGCCGCTGCGCGGCGTAGACTGGTGGAGCTGAGCGGAATCGAACCGCTGGCCTCCTCATTGCGAACGAGGCGCTCTCCCAACTGAGCTACAGCCCCAAGCCAAGCTTGGCACCCGGCAAGGCTCCACCGGAGCGGCGCCGAGCGTGGGCGCGGTATCTAGGAAGTACCCCCCAAACCTGTCAAGCGCCGCACCTTGCGATTACCCGCCCAGGCTGGCAAAACGCGGGTCGCCCTCCCCGGAGCGACTGATTCCGATGCTCGATCCCATCTCGCAACTGATCCTTTATCTGCTCCAGCTCTATTGGTGGGTAGTGATCGCGGCCGTCGTGGCCAGCTGGCTCATCGCCTTCAACGTGATCAACCTCCACAACAACATCGTCCGCAGCATCGTGCACTTCCTCGACGCGCTGACCGAGCCCGTCTTCCGCCAGGTGCGCCGGATCATCCCCGTTTTCAGCGGCATCGATATTTCGCCGATTTTCGTCCTGATCGGCATCTGGTTTCTGCAACGGGTGGTGGTCTGGGTGGCCTTCCGCTTCGCGATATAGGGGCGATGGCGGTCCGCGTGCACCGGAGCAGCGGGGGCGTCAGCGTGCATCTCCGCCTGACACCGAAGGGCGGGCGCGATGCCGTGGAAGGCTGGATGACGGGCGCCGACGGGACAGACTACCTCAAGGCGCGGGTGCGTGCCGTTGCGGAAGACGGCAAGGCCAACGACGCGCTCGTCGAGCTTCTTGCCGAGGCGCTGTCGGTGCCAAAATCTAGTGTTCGTATTGCCGCTGGCGGCACGGCGCGGTTGAAACGAGTTGAGATCGCAGGTGCCGCCGCCGTCCTGGCCGCTCGTCTCGAAGCTTTGGGAGATGCGCCGTGACGGCCTCGATCATCGACTGAAAAATCCATGCGGCGGCGCTGCGCACGCGGCTGGCCGAGGAAACCTCACGGTACAAGTCGGAACATGGTCTGGTTCCCGGCCTGGCGACGGTCCTGGTCGGCGACGATCCCGCCAGCTAAGTCTATGTCCGCAACAAGAACAAGACCGCCGAGGCGATCGGCTTCAAATCCGTCCACCGCCACCTGCCGGGTACGGCGAGCGAAGCAGAGGTACTGGCGGAGGTCCGTACGCTCAATGCAGACAAATCCGTGCACGGAATACTTGTGCAATTGCCGCTGCCCAAACAGGTCCGCGAGGAGTCCGTGCTCGACATGCTCGACCCGGCCAAGGATGTCGATGCGCTGACGCCAACCAACGCGGGCCTGTTGCTCAGCGGACGCGCCAAGCTGGTGTCCTGTACCCCGGTAGGCGTGATGATCCTGCTAAAGGAGACGCTGGGCGAGATCGCCGGGATGGATGCGCTGGTCATCGGCCGCTCGCTGTTGTTCGGCAAGCCGGCCGCGCAGCTTCTGCTGGCCGCGAATGCGACCGTCACCATGGCCCATTCCAAGACACGCGATCTCCCAGCACTGGCGCAGCGCGCCGACATCTTGGTGGCGGCCATCGGCCGTCCGCAGTTCGTCAAGGGCTACTGGGTGAAGCCTGGCGCCACAGTGATCGACGTCGGCATCAATCGCGTGGACGCCGGTGGGGGGAAGACGAAGCTCGTCGGCGATGTCGATTACGACGAGGCCCTCAAGGTCGCCGGCCACATCACGCCGGTACCGGGCGGTGTCGGCGCGATGACGATCGTCTGCCTGATGCGCAACACCCTGATCGCTGCGGCTTCGCAAACCGGTCTACCGGCGCCGAAAGTCTAAAGATATTTGCGCAGCGCGGCGGCCAGGCGGTTCGGCCCAAGTGTCTCATCGAAATTGGCGATGAACTTGCCGTCCAGCCCCATCAGATAGATCTGGCTGGAGTGATCCAGCGCGTAGCCGCCGCCTTCCAGCGGGCGCTTGCGGTAGTAGACCCGGTAGGCGCTGGCTACCTCGGCTATGGCTTTCGAATCGCCCGTCAGCCCGATGAAGCGCGAGTCGAACGATTTCAAATAGGCCTTCAGCACGTCCGGCGTATCGCGTCGCGGATCGATGGTTATGAAGATCGGCGTCAGCCGATCGGCCTGTTTACCCAGTTTGCCGAGTGCGTCGGCGATCACGGCCAGCGTGGTCGGACAGACGTCCGGGCAATAGGTGTAGCCGAAATAGACCAGCATGAAACGGCCGTGGAAATCGGCAGAACTGCGGGGATTCCCGTACTGATCCGTCAGGGTGAAAGGTCCGCCAACGGTTGCCACGCCCTGGGTTTTGATGCGGACCGCCGCAATATCGCCTTCATGCCATAAAAAACCCCAGGCGACCATGACGGCGGCCAGGAAATAGGGGGTCAGGGAAAGGGGCGTACGGATCATTACGTATTGTGAGTCCGCTGCATGACTGTGAATTGATTGATAGTATTGCTGGTGCAGGCACGCAAAGAAAAACGTGGCAGGCCACCAGCGGGGCCATGCAGATGACGAACGCAGAAGCACAATCGGAGCGCGCGCGAGTCTTGCCGGTGGCAAGGGCTTCGGCCGTCAGAGGGCGCGTCCGCCTGCGAACTTTGTCGAACCTGCGTTGGATGGCGACGGGCGGACAGACGACGGCGCTGTTCGTCGTCTATTTCGGTTTCGGTTATCAGCTGCCGCTGACCCAGTGCCTCGCCTGCGTGTTGTTCAGCGCCGGGCTCAACATCATCCTGGCCCTGCGCTATCCGCCGAGCCACCGTCTCACCAACCGCGAAGCGACGGTCTACCTCGCCTATGACGTGCTGCAGCTGGCGGCTCTTCTCTATCTCACCGGCGGAATTGCCAATCCTTTCGCATTGATGTTCATCGCACCCGTCGTCATCGCGGCGTCGACTCTCAATCTCGGCAATACGCTGATCTTGGGCGGTATCGCGCTGACGGCCGCTTCAGTGATTTCAGTGGTGCATGACCCGTTGCCGTGGTCGCCCACCGATCATCTCGACCTGCCGCAGCTCTATCAGGCCGGTCTGTGGGCCTCGCTGGTGCTTGGCATCGGCTTCACCTCCGTCTACGCTTGGCGGATCGCCAGCGAAGGCGCGCGCATGTCGGCCGGTCTCGCCGCCACACAGCTCGCGCTGGCTCGCGAGCAACGCATGTCGGCACTGGGTGCGCTCGCCACAGCCGCCGCCCACGAACTGGGCAGCCCGCTCGGCACCATCGCGATCGTGGCGCACGAACTTGAACGCGCTATGCCTCCCGGCTCGCCGGAAGCCGAGGACGTACGCCTGCTGCGCGGACAGGCGGAGCGCTGCCGCATGATCCTCATGCGTCTGGCACGACCGGAAGAGGGCTTGCTGGGCGCCACCGCGCGTCTGCCAATTTGCGCACTGCTTGACGACATCGCCGACACCTATCGCGGCGATGATCTGGAAATCGTCATCGCCGCCGCCCCAGCCAATCGCAACGAGCCGCAGCCCCAGGTCTGGCGCGCGCCGGAACTGTTGCACGGCCTGGGCAACATCATCGAGAACGCAGCGGATTTCGCCCGCTCGCGTGTGCGGGTGGAGGCGAGCTGGAGCCCGACGGCTCTGCGCGTCACGGTCGAAGACGACGGCCCCGGATTCTCGCCCGACATCATCGAGCGGATCGGCGAGCCTTACATCACCTCGCGGCCCGGCGATCACGCTCTGGGCGACACCGAGCTGGGCCCACCGACAGCCCCGATGGGCAAACGCGAGGGCATGGGATTGGGATTTTTCATCGCGAAAACTCTGCTGGAACAAACGGGCGGAACGGTCAAGGCCGTCAACCCGGCGGGTGGCGGCGCGCGCGTCAGCGTGTCGTGGTCGCGCGGTGAAATCGACGGAGAAACCTCGCCCTCCAGGACGCCGGAGGATTGACGGCCACCAAGGTCTGGCCGATGTGTGCAACCAAGGATAAAAGCAATGAACCTGCCAGAAGACAAAACACTGCTGATTGTGGAAGACGACCGCCCGTTACGCGAACGTCTCGCTCGCGCCATGGAAGCACGCGGTTTTGCGGTGACGATTGCCGAAGGAGTCACGGAAGGCAAAGCCCGCGCCAAGGAAGCGCCTCCGGCTTTTGCCGTGGTCGACCTCAAACTGGAAGACGGCAACGGGCTCGATGTCCTGGAGGCGCTGCATGTGGTGCGTCCGGAGAGCCGCGTGGTGGTTCTCACGGGCTTCGGTAATATCGCGACCGCCGTCGCCGCCGTGAAATACGGCGCTATCGATTACCTGCCCAAGCCGGCGGACGCAGACGACATCATGGCGGCGCTTCTGGCCGCGCCCGGCTCCAAGCCCAAGCCGCCGGAAAACCCGATGTCGGCGGACCGCGTGCGCTGGGAACATATCCAGCGCGTGTATGAGCTCTGCGGCCATAACGTGTCCGAGACGGCGCGTCGCCTCAACATGCACCGCCGCACGCTGCAGCGCATCCTGGCGAAGCGCAGCCCGCGTTAGAGACCATCGGTTGCTTCCAGGATGCTCGCCAGGCGTTCTGCCGCGACCTTGGCGAAGCTGAGCGTCACCGCCTTGCGCCGGCTGGTGTGCAACATGGTACGCGGCGAGGGACGCACAATGGCGCCGCCGTAACGATCGGCGACGATCAGGCCGGTGCCGGCCGGGACATGTTCGTCGGGAAAATCCGGCGGGATGGCGAAATAGAACAGCTCACAGAATTCCAGATATTCCGGCCATTTCTGGTCGCCCTTCAGGTCGTTCAGCGCGACCTTGATCTCGACGCCCAGCATGGTGCCGTCAGGACCGAGCGCCGCCACGTCGAGGCGCCGGCCATTGGCCAAGGTGAATTCCAGGATCGGGCTGAAACCTTCCTGGATCAAAAGGCGGCTTACGCCGCGCGCGACGTCTGCGGCTGTGGCGGGCATGGCGGGAGCATAAAGCAAATGGGCGGTCCATAAGAACCGCCCATCCGGAAAATTCGCTGTGCCGGATTATTCGGCGGCCAGCAGCGATTTGCCTTTGGTCGCGTCGCCGAAATTGATCGACTGCAGATAGCGGATGCCGTCTTCCGCGATGTCGTCGCCGACCATGCGATCACCTTCTGTTTTCAACTCGTTCATGTCGACATACATGGCGTAGTAGG
>DAIDUA010000041.1 GCA_027456965.1 Alphaproteobacteria bacterium
GGTGGTGGGCGAGGATGGTGCCTGGTCCGCGGCGGTGACGGAGAACCTCGCGCCGCATGACGGTGTTTTTACGCTGCATCTGCCCAAGGCCAGCGGCGCGCTGGTGACCTTCGCCTAAGCCGTTACGCTTTTGCCGATTTCAGCTTGATGATTGGGCCGTCTACCGCGAAGACGCCGTAGCCGCGGTGATGGATGGTTTTCGGATTCTTCTGCTTCGGATCGATCCAGGCCTTCTGCGCTTCGAGGATGAAGAGGCAATAGGCGCTCACCAGCCGCGTGTCGACGACCTTGCACTCGATGTTGGCGAAGCATTCGGCGATCAGCGGCGGCTTCACGTGCGCAGCGGGCAGGGGCGTCAGACCGAAGCGCGCGAACTTGTCGATCCGCGCGCCCGTCGCGTTGCCGACCTTCACCACTTTCGACGCCAATTTGCGCGCCGGGATCGCGATCACGCACTCCCTGGTGGCACGCAGCGCGGCGAAGCTGAAATTGCGGTTGGAGACGATGCAGGCGATCTGCGGCGGCATGAATTCCATCATCATGTGCCAGGACATGGTCATGACATTGGTGCGGTCCTTGTGCGCGGTGGTCAGCAGCACCACGGGACCGGGTTCGAGAAGCTGATAGACCTTGGAGAGAGGGAAGTCCTTCATGAGCGGAGTCCCGACGATCCGGGACATTATACGCGCACGCCTCTCACTTCCTCAGGACGATTATTCAGTTGAACTCCATGATCGTCTTGCTCCCCGCCTGGATGCGCTCGAACAACATCGGGCATTCGGGGATGAGGCGTTCCATCCAGTATTTGCCGCTGGTCAGCTTGTCTTTGTAGAACTGGGCGTTCGGCGGATTGGCGGCGAGCTTTGCCTGCGCCACCTTGGCCATGCGCGCCCACATCCAGCCGACCACGACGATGCCCATCATCCGAAGATAATCGGTGGCGGCGGCGCCCGCGTCGTTGGGATTCTGCATGCCGTGCTGCGCCAGCCACATCGTCGCCTGCTGCAGCGTGTCGAGTCCGCGCTGTACCGGCTTGGTGTAAGGCGCCAGCGCCGCATCGTCATTCTCGGCTAACCAGCCGGAGATCAGGCCGAACAGGGCCATCGGCCCCGCGCCACCCTTGCGGCCGAGCTTGCGCCCGACAAGGTCCATCGCCTGCACGCCGTTGGCGCCCTCGTAGACCTGGTTGATGCGCCCGTCGCGCACGAACTGCTCGACGCCGTTGTCGCGGATATAACCGTGGCCGCCATAGCATTGCATTGCCATGTTGGCGGCTTCGAAGCCCATGTCGGTGAAGAAGGCCTTGATCACCGGCGTCATCAACTCGGTGAGATGGCTGGCGGTTTCGGCTTCCGGGCGGTTCGAGCGGGCGATCGCCATGTTGAGCGTCGTCCACATCGCCATGGCGCGCGCGCCTTCGACGAAGGATCTGGCGTGCAGCAGCATGCGCTTGACGTCGGGATGAACGATTAAGAGGTCGGCGGGTTTGTCGGGGTCGGCCGGGCCTGTCAGCGCGCGCGCGACGCGGCGCTCATGCACATAGGCCATGCCGTTCTGATAGGCGACTTCACCGACGGCAATGCCCTGCACGCCTACGCCGAGGCGCGCCGCGTTCATCATGCCGAACATGCCGGCCATGCCGGCGCTGGCCGAACGCTTCTCGCCGGGCTTGGGCGGTGTGGGCTTCGGTCCCAAACGCCACGCTATCGCGTCGTCGAAATTGAGCACGCAGGTCGCCTGGCCCTTGATGCCCATCTTCTTCTCGATGCCGCCGGTGTTGACGCCGTTGCGCGCACCCATCTTGCCGTCTTCGCCGACCAGGAATTTCGGCACCATGAAGAAGTTCACGGTGGAGAGGTCGTCGTGGATCTGGCCGTTCTCGTCGGGAATCTTGGCGATCACCATGTGGATGATGTTCTTGGTGAGGTCCTGGTCGCCGCCGGAGATGAAGATCTTGGTGCCGTTCATCTTGTAAGTGCCGTCGGGCTGTTCGACGGCGCGCGTCTTCATCAGCCGCAGATCGGTGCCGCAGCCCGGTTCGGTGAGGCACATGGTGCCGGCCCATTCGCCCGAGATCATCTTGGGAACGATGTGTTCCTTCATCCAGGGCGCGCCCACGGCGGCGAGCGCCGAATAGGCGGCGTTGGTCAGGCCGGGATACATGGTGAAGGACTGGTTGGCCGAGGTCGCCATTTCGGAGACCGCCATGGTGACGATCATCGGCATGGCGGAGCCGCCATATTCCGCCGGCGCGCCGAGTCCGCCCCAGCCCGCTTCGCGATAGGCCTCATAGGCTTCCTTGAAGCCCTTGGGCGTGCGCACCACGCCGTTCTCGAAATGGCAGCCTTCCTCATCTCCCGACTGGTTGAGCGGCTGCAGCACCTCTTCGCAGAATTTCGCGGCGTTCTTCAGGATGTCGTCGACCAGATCGGGTTCGAGATCGGCGAAGCCGGGCAGGTCGCGCTGTTTTTCCAGCTCCAGCAGCTCCTGCTTCACGAAGCGGTAATCGTCGACGGGCGCGCGATAGATCGGCATGCTCGAATCCCTGCGAGTTTTCCGAACGCAGTCTATGCAGCCGATTCCGACGTGTCGATGAGAAGGCGAAGGATCGTCTTCCTTCCCTAGCGGGAAGGGAAATCAGGACGGAGAGCGCGGGGCGGCACCCTCCGTCCTGATCGCCGCAACGCTTTAATGGCACGTACAATGTTTGCGCACGCGATGCGCAAAGTGCCGGCGATGCGGCGTTATCGGCCTGGGCGTCGCACGCGCAACCGCCAAGGGCGGAGGCGGTGGCGATGGGGGAAGAGCGGTCGCCATTTGCTCGACGTGCGCCGGCTCGTCGTCAGCCCTCAGGCTGATCGCGCCGACGCCCACTGCGGTGTCCAAGCCGGTATCGCCCATCACGCTGACGGGTTGCAGCGCGATGGATTTGTCGAGGTCGCCAAGCAGCACATTGGCGCCGATGCCTGCGCCGACCGTGGCGCTGGCCGTGGCACCGGCGTAATCGCCCTGCAGCGCGCCGGGCCGTATGTCGGACGACGGCGCGACGACGTCCCAGACGATCGTGCCGCCGTCGGTGTAGGCGATGTCGACGCCGAATTTGGAAATACTGCTCTCATAATGGTCTTCCTGATGGCCGTCGGGCCGGTAGGAGCAGTCCATGTCCTTCGAGGATCCGACGATGTAGCCCCATCCGCTGTGAACGTGGCAGGTGAGGATGCCCACCTTCACGCCATGCGGTACAGCCATAGCCGGCGTCGCGGCCGCGAGGGTTACGGCCAACGCCGCACCGAGCATCAATGAAGCCGTTCTGGTCATAAGCTACCTCCGTTGAACATCCTGGCCGTGCCGAAGCACGAACAGGATTGCGCCCCCGCCACCTCAACAGAGGCTTCACGAGAACGCAGCAACGGTGGTTTCTTCCAGTGACAAAAAAGGACGCGAGGCGGCAGGTAAGGACGATAACTGCGCATCGCAGGCCTTATTTCGCAGTCAGATCAAGTCGCGCAATGTCACAGGAATGTCCCTCGCGATAACGGCCCCGGGGGCGCTTGACACCCCGGGGCCGCATATCCGCGCAATCAGATCAGATCGCGCAAGGTGACTTTCACGTCCTTGACGACCGTCCCGTCTTTAACCCGGAAGGTCACGACGGTGCCCACGGGATCGTCGCGCAGACGCTGGCGCAGATCATAGAGATGGATTTTGTCGAACGGCGTGCCGTCGACCGCGAGGATGATGTCGCCTCTCTTGAGCCCGGCCTGTTCGGCCGGTGCGCCCTTGGTCACGTCGACGATGTCGAAGCCCTGCGGCGCCTCGTTGAACCACATGCCGGCGCGGTCGAAGGTCCCGGTATCGGCGATCGGACCCGGCAGGGGCTTCAGATACATCATCTGATGGTCGTAATCGAAGGTGACCACAAAGCGCTTCAGGATGCCGCCGCCGATATTGCCTTGATAATCATTGCCGGCGAAGGCGCCTTTGTCTTGGGTCGACATGGTGGTGACGACGTCATCGATCTTGATCGGGCCGATGGTCATCTCCTTGCCGCGGGTGACGTAGCCGCGCGACGGGCCGCCGACGCCCCAGCCGTCCACCGCGTCCACGCCCTTGGGATGCTTGGCGCGCAGATCGTTCTTGTCGACGAAGGGTTTGGTCAGCGTCAGCTCGGTGCGCGCGCCGGTGTCGATGTCGTATTTCGCCGGAAGGCCCTCGAAGGTACCCATCACCTCCGGATTCGAATCGTTGAACGTGAACTTAATCGGCGTCCCGGCATCCTTCGGATCGAAGTGCTTTGGATCGATCAGCGTGAGCGTGTGAGCGCCGTAGTCGATCCGTGTGACGAAGCGGCGGAAGGTCTCGTAACCGACCATGCCCGGCATGGGTTCGCCTTCGATGGCGCCGAGCGTGTCGAGTGGCAAGACGAGGAAGAGCTGGTTCTTGACCACGGCATTGCCGACCTGAAGTTCCGCCACATGGGTGAAGCCGCCTTCCATGACGCCTTCGCCTGCGCCGGTACCGGGCAGCTTGCCTTCGATCTTGAGACCTAACTGCTTGGCCAGCGGCGGCGTCACGAGGTTGCGCCCGCCCGTGTCGAAGATGAAAACGAACGGCCCTTTGCCATTGACCTTCGCCTCGCCATAGATGTGGTTGTTGATCAGCTGAAAGGGAATCTCGGTCTGCGGCGCGCCGCCGAGGATCGAGAAATCCGTCACCTGCACTTTGGGCGGCGCGTAGGTCGAATCAGGCTGCGGTCCGAGAAACGCGACCTTGGTCAGTGTCACGGTTTGGAGATATTTCTCGCCGACGCCTTGATCGATGAGGATTTTGTAGGGCAGCACGACACCGTCGACGGGCCGATAATCGGACATCGTGGTGGTGACCGTCTGCGAACTCTGTTTTTCGACCGTCTTCGTTAGCAGATGCGTCTTGCTGTCGAACCACGCATCAAACGGCTTTCCGCCTTTCGGCGTGATGGTCAGAACTTCGCAAGTCGCGGCACCGCATGGCTTTTCGCCGGCGTCGACGATCGCGGCGTCGCCGCGGTCGGGCTGCCACCATTTGCCGGAAATGCGATAGGCGTCGTTGACCGCAAGCACATGCGCGTCGCCGCCCTGCTGCAGCGTGACCGTGCCCGACATATCCTTCTGCCAGGGATTGATGCCGTCATAACCATTGGCCCCACTGGCCGGCCCCATGCTGTAGTCGCTTTCCGAGCGGCCGGTCTTCAGGTCGTTAACGGCGTGGCCCGTGCCCGTCAGCCCGTAGCCGGCGAGGGCAAATTCGGTGCTCATCGTGACTTTGCCGTCCCAGGCGCCACCGCCGGTCGCGGTCTTGTAGGCGTCCAGAATTTCTCCAGGCGACGCGGCGAATGCCAGCGACGAATACGTTATGCTCGCGGCGAACGCGGCGGCAAAAAAGGTTGCATAGGTCTTGCGCATGGCTTTTCCCCTCAAGGCTGCTCCACAATTGGGTCACGCCGGCTACGGCAACAATATGCACCCAGCGCATGGCTGGATTGTCACGATTCTGTGTGTTCTCCACATCCTTGCGCAGCCTGTGTTTGCCGCGCCGCAGCGAGTCGTCTCCACGTTTTTGTGCACCGACGAATATGTCTTCCGGCTGGTTCCGCGCGACCGGATCGCGGCGCTGTCCTACGAGGCGACCGACCGCCATCCGGTGGTTTCAACCATCGCCGACCGGGCGAAGGGAATCCGCGCCATCCATCCCTCCACGGAGGCCGTGCTGTCGCTCGATCCGGACCTGGTCGTGATGTATGCCGGCACAAATCCGCGATTGCATGACAATCTCAAGAGATTGAACATTCCGATCCTTGATGTGCCATGGGCGCATTCGCTCGCCGACGTGCGCAGCATCACCGCGATGCTGGGCGAAAAGCTGGGCGCGCCGGGTAGGGCGAAGGCGATGCTGGACCAAATGGACAGGCAAATCGCCGCTGCGCGCGCCGGCGCGCCGCGGCCTCCCGTGAGCGGAATCCTCTACGAACCGAACGGCTATGCCGGCGTCGGCGACATCACCAACGAGGTCATGGCGATGTCGGGAATCACCGATGTGGCGCCCCTGGATCGGCTGACCAGGACCGGGACGCTGCCGGTCGAGGCCGTGATCGCCGCGGCGCCCGAACTGCTGATCCTCGGCGGTGAGGCGCGCGTCGGTTCGGCGTTGGCATACACCATCCTCCACCATCCGGCGCTCCAGGCGCTTAAGGGCCGGCCCACCATGGAATTCACCGACCTGACCCCGCTTTTGTGCCCCGGCCCGTGGTCGCTGGATGCCGCCAAAACCTTCGGCAATCTGGCTCGCAAGGCGCGTGCGCTTGCGGAGAAGAGGGCCCGGCCCTAAGACTTGGTCTACGCGACGGTCAAAGGGAACGGCGGGTGAAAATCCCGCGGCTGCCCCCGCAACTGTAAGCGGCAAAAGACGCCTCCAGATGCCACTGGACCCTTCGAGACGCCTGCCTTCGGCAGGCTCCTCAAGACCGGGAAGGCGGAGTGCGAAAGAGCCGCGAAGCCAGGAGACCTGCCGACGCGTGTCGTCCATCCGCGTGGCCGGGGTGCGCCAACGGAAAGGCGTTTCGCGAAAGCGGAACGGCAGCGGCGACGGGACGAGGCCGCTGCATGGACGAGACAGTTTTTCTGGAACGGACAAGAACGATTGGCGACGTACCGCGCGTGACGCTGGCGCTCGCGGTGCTGGCGCTCGGCTTCGCCTGCTGGTCGTTCCTGCTCGGGCCGTCCGATCTTCCGCCGGGCGCTCTGTTCAAGGGGTTGATCGACGGGCACGGAGAAGCCGGTGTCATCGCCCAACAGATCCGGCTCCCACGTGCGGCGCTGGCACTGGTGATCGGCGCGGCACTTGGCGGCAGCGGCGCGGCGTTGCAAGGCCTGTTCTGCAATCCGCTGGCGGCGCCCGACGTGACGGGCGTGACATCGACGGCATGCCTCGGCGCGGTCTGCGCG
>DAIDUA010000042.1 GCA_027456965.1 Alphaproteobacteria bacterium
CAACGAAGCCGATGTAATCGCCCGCTCCATCGGGAGTCTGCTCGGCCAGGATTATCCTGGCGCCTTTCGCGTGATCCTGGTCGACGACCAGAGCGGCGACGGAACGGGCCGTGCTGCGCGCGCGCTCGGCAATGAACGCCTGACGGTACTGGACGGCGCGCCGCATCCCGCCGGCTGGACGGGAAAATTGTTTGCCGTCAGCAAGGGCGTCGCCAAGGCGATCGCCGGAAACCCACCCGATTACCTCTGGCTCACCGATGCCGACATCGCCCATGCGCCCGACAATCTCCGCCATCTGGTGGCGCGCGCCGAGAGCGGAAATCTTGTCCTGGTCTCGCTGATGGCCAAACTCAACTGCGAAAGCCTTGCCGAGCATTTCCTCATTCCGGCCTTCGTCTTCTTCTTCGACATGCTGTATCCGTTCGCCTGGGTGAACGATCCGCGCCGGCGAACAGCCGCCGCGGCCGGCGGCTGCATGCTGGTGCGGCGCGACGCGCTGGAACGCGCCGGCGGCATCGAAGCCATCCGTACAGAGATCATCGACGATTGTGCGTTGGGCCGGGCGCTGAAGGCCCAAGGCCCGATCTGGCTCGGCCTCACCGAACGCGCCATCAGCCTCAGGCCCTACCCGCGCATCGGCGACGTCCGCCACATGGTGTCGCGCTCGGCCTATGCCCAGCTGCAGTATTCGCCGGCGCTGCTCGCCGGAACGGTGCTCGGCATGGCGCTGCTTTACATCGCGCCGCTGGCGGGTTTCCTGGTCGGCGGATTGGCCGCGCTTTTCGGCGCCTTCGCCTGGGCGGCGATGACCGTCGCCTTCCAGCCGATGCTGCATTTTTACCGCCGCTCGCCGTTCTGGGGACTGGCGTTGCCGCTGATCGGCGTCTTTTATGCGGCCTTCACCGTCGATTCCGCCGTGCAGGTCTGGCGCGGGCGCGGCGGCATGTGGAAAGGACGCGCCCAGGCGATCGCACCGACATGAGCAACGCAGCGGCACTGTCTTCAGGCAAGGGACACCACGACGAGAATTTTCCTGTCGCCTCGGTGCTCATCAGTCCGCGCCATCGCCCGGCGATCCTGGCGTTCTACCGTTTTGTGCGCACGGCGGACGACGTCGCCGATCACGCAACCGCTTCGCCGGACGAGAAGCTGCGCCTGCTCGAAGACATGCACCTCAGCCTGATGGGCGCGTCCGATGCGTCGCCGGAAGGCGTTGCGCTGCGCAAGGTGCTGGCCGAGCGCGGACTGTCTCCGGATCACGCCGCCGATCTTCTGGAAGCCTTCCGCCGCGACGTCACCAAACTGCGCTACACCGACTGGGACGACCTCATGGACTATTGCCGCTATTCGGCGATGCCGGTCGGCCGCTACGTGCTCGACGTGCACGGCGAATCCCGCGATGCATGGCCGTTGTCGGATGCGCTGTGTGCCGCGCTGCAGGTCATCAATCACCTGCAGGATTGCGCCAAGGACTACCGCGCGCTCGATCGGGTCTATATTCCCCTCGATACGATGAACGCATTCGGCCTGATGCCCGAGGCACTGGGTGCCGCGAAGGGCTCGCCGGCGTTGTGCTCCGTGATCGCCGCTCTGGCGCGCCGCAACGCCGAGTTGCTGTCGCAGTCGGCGCCCTTCGCGGCCCATATCCGCGACGCGCGTCTCGGGCTGGAAGTGAGCATCATCCAGACGCTGGCGGAGGACCTCAACCGCAGGCTTCTCGTCCGCGACCCGCTGTCCGAGCGTGTCCATCATCGCGGCACGGAATTGCCGCGGCTTCTGCTGGCCGCTTTCACCCGCTTCCTTGGCACACGTCTTCGTCCTAAAAAGGCTGTTGCCGAGAATACGCGCCGCTGATGACCAACCCTCCTGTTTCTTCCGCACCGGAAATAGAAGCCGTGCGCCGCAAGGCGGCCGGAAGTTCGTTCTATGCCGCCATGCGCCTGATGCCCAAGGCCGAGCGCGAGGGGATGTACGCGATCTACGCCTTCTGCCGCGCCGTCGACGACATCGCCGACGACGGTGTCGGCACGCGCGAGGAACGCCATGCGGCGCTTGCCCGGTGGCGCGAGGACGTGACGCGGCTGTGCGCGGGCGGGCCGCCGGGCCGCGCCGGGTTCCTGGCCGACGTCGTCGCGCATTACCGGCCGCGCGCCGAGGATTTCCTGGCCGTCATCGACGGCATGGATATGGACGTTGCCGAAGACGTCGTCGCGCCCAGTCTTGCGACGCTGGATCTTTACTGCGATCGCGTGGCGAGCGCCGTGGGCCGGCTCTCCATCAAGGTCTTCGGCATGGAGGAAGAACCGGGTTTCGCGCTTGCCCGCCATCTGGGCCGGGCGCTGCAGCTTACCAATATCCTGCGCGATCTGGACGAGGACGCGGCGATCCATCGCCTTTATCTGCCGCGCGACTATCTTCTCGAAGCGGGCGTGGCCATCGGCGAGCCCCTGGAGGCGCTGGCAAACGCCGCCGTCGACCAGGCCTGCCGCAGAGTCGCCGTGCTCGCGCACGGTCATTACGAGGAGGCGGACCGTATCCTGTTCGCCAAGCCGAAGGGCAATCTGCGCGCCCCCCGTCTGATGGGCGCCGTCTATTCGGAGATTCTGCGCAAGATGGAAGCCGTGGGCTGGGCGCCGCCGCGCCCCCGGGTGCGCATCCCCAAAACGCAATTGGCGATGATCGTGCTGCGCCATGGGTTCGGCGCATGAGCACGGTCCATGTCGTCGGAGGAGGACTGGCCGGACTGTCAGCGGCCGTGTCGCTGGCGGAAAGAGGCGCGCGCGTCGTGCTCTTCGAAGCGGCGGGGCAGGCGGGCGGTCGTTGCCGCTCCTATTTCGACGCCGCGCTCGATTGCATCATCGACAACGGCAACCACCTCGTCCTGTCCGGCAACGACGCGGTTCGCAATTATCTGCGCACGATCGGCGCGCACGATGCGCTGAGGGGGCCTGAGCGCGCCGAGTTCGCCTTCGCCGATCTGCAGACCGGCGATCGCTGGACGCTGGCGCCCAACGAAGGGCCGTTGCCCTGGTGGATTTTCAATGCGGCACGCCGCGTTCCGGGCACCAAGGCGCTCGATTATGTGCGGCTTGCGGCTCTGCTCTCCGCCAATTCCTCGCGCCGCATCGAGGACGTCGTCCTCTGCAGGGGCGTCTTGTGGGAACGGCTGATGCGCCCGTTTCTGCTGGCGGCGTTGAATACCCAGCCGGAAAAAGCTTCCGCCGCGTTGGCCGCAGCGGTCGTGCGCGAAACCTTGGCGAGGGGCGGGCGTGCATATCGGCCGCGGATCGCGCATCACACGCTCGCGGCCGCCTTCGTGGAGCCGGCGCTGGCCTTCCTCGCCGCGAAGGATGCGGAGGTGCATCTTGGCCAGCGCCTTCGTCGGATCGTGCTTGATGCCGACCACGCGGTGGCGCTCGAATTCCCCGAACGTACGG
>DAIDUA010000043.1 GCA_027456965.1 Alphaproteobacteria bacterium
GGCCTTGTTTCCCCCTGTGAAGGCAACCGTTTGAAAGATCAACTCCCGGTCTACTTCCGCCCGCGAGGAGCCCAACCGAATTTTCAACCACTGCGGCGGTTCGGGATGCCTGAACTCGCGTGGCAGATCGCGCAAAGAAAGCTTGCGCGATTGGCTCACGATAACCGCGCGCTCGATGACGTTCCGTAGCTGGCGGTTATTTCCGGGCCATCGAGCGGCCATCAGAGCCGCGAGACATTCATCGTCTGCGGCTTCGACATGCTTGTGCTCGCGTTCGCTAAATTCGCGGATGAAGGACTCGACGAGCCGAGGAACATCCTCGTCCCGTTCGCGCAGCGGCGGCAGCTCGATGGAGAAAACATTGAGCCGGTAGAAAAGGGCGTCGCGCACGCGGCCTTCTTTGATCGCCTGCTCCAGCGGACGGTTCGTTGCCGCCACCGTGCGCACGTCAACCGCGACTTGCTTCATGCTTCCGATCCGGCGCACGGTCATCTCTTCGAGCACCCGGAGCAGCTTCACCTGCATCTCGAGTCTCATCTCGGCGAACTCATCAAGTACGAGCGTGCCGCCGTTCGCCTGCTCGAAAGCCCCGAGATACAAGCCGTTCGCGCCAGTGAAAGCACCGCGTTCGTGACCGAACAGTTCGTTTTCAATCAGTGTGTCGGGGATTGCCGCGCAGTTCAGAGCGATGAACGGCCCGGAGCACCGTGATGACAAGCCATGAATCGCGCGGGCGACCAGTTCTTTACCGGTTCCGCTCTCGCCCGTGATGATGACGGGAGCTACGGAAGGTGCCGCTGTCTGAATCAGACTTCTGACGCGGCGAATTGCCGGCGACTCACCAACCATACGGACCCTCGCAACAGATTGTCCGCCGGGGCGCCGCGCGAGGTGTGGGTTATGTCGAACCATGGAATCGATGGTACGCCGCCTTGGAACAAACCAGCTAACAGGTTGAAAGGATCGTAAGGTGAGACGATGTTCAATGGCGGATCTGATCCAATTGAGAGCGTTTCTGGGTCAAGTACGCCGGCAATGTTTTGTGCCACTCCGAGAGAGATTCCAACCCAATTAACCGCAGCATGTGGGCTGCCAAAACCGATACTTCTCGGTGCCGCGCCACCGCCTCCGCCCAACCCTTGCGGGCCGGTGAGCGAGAGCTGGAACGGATCGGGATTGTAAACATTCCCGCCGGGCTGGCCCCAAGGAGGCGCCCGCCTTGTGTTTGGCCAAGGGCGAACCGACCGGACCTGTCCATGTTGCATTCGTGGCCAAGAACCGCGCTGCCGTGAAGGCGTTCTACGATGCCGCTCTGCCCGCCGGCGGCAAGGACAACGGCAAGCCCGGTCTCCGTCCCCAATATTCCGCCAACTACTACGGCGGCTTCGTGAAGGATCCCGACGGCAACAACATAGAAGCCGTTTGCCATCAGGAAGAATAGCGAGGCTACGGGACTGCCTTGATCGTCACAATCGAGGCTGACCGCCGGCATTCTAGAAAATCTTCGTAGATGCCAACGCGCGAACTACCGGGCCGTTTAACACGGCAGCTCGCGGCAAGGTCTCGCCCCATTCGGCGCCCGCTGGATACACGGCAATCAGATCCCACAACGTTCCGTTTCGCTCGCAGCAATCTGGTTGCGGCGTGACTTGGCCATGACCTTCGCCAATGCGCCATCGAGGATCCCATAGCGCCATCGAGGATCCATCCGGAGAATCTCCGCCATATATGGACCCAGCCACTTTGCAAGCACCTAGCTCCGAAGATTCTGGACTTCCGGTTGCGGCCATATATTCGGCTTCTTAGTGGGCGAGTTCGGATTGTCGCCCGAGCCATGATGTGTGAGCCGCGTACCTGGAGCTCGTCAACGAGAAGGCCTCGAAACTTTGGGCCATGGCGGAGATCAGCGTTGCCAGGTGCCGGTCAGACCGGAATGCCATCAATCCTCTGAGTAAGTAACCTTTCGCAACTCGTTGGTGTGAACTGTGGCTTTTTACCTTAAAGCATTTTTCCGGCCCGCCCTTCACCGCTTGGGGGCGGGCCGGGAAAATGCCGATTCTGAACTCGCGACGGCGCGCCGTGCGGCTTCAGTGTCAGTCGGCCTTGAGGCTGGCGCTGAAGCTGCTGGAGCGGCGTCGCGCTCGACTGTCGAGCGTGGCCCATATCGGGACGGTAAGTTTGGCCGAAGCGCAACACCGCCCAGGCCACTCGAGCGTTTTTGTTAGCCAGCGCTACCGCCGCGATGTTGTTGCCGCGCCTCGATTGAAGGCGCTGTAACCAAAGGCTGCGCGAGTCATCTTTGTTGCGCGCAGCGTATAGCGCGGAGCGCGCACCGTGGATCAACAAGGTGCGCAGATAGCGGTTGCCGCGTTTGGTGATCGGCAACATCACGGTCTTGTTACCCGTGTTGCTGTGACCTGGAACCAGTCCCAGATAGGCGCTGAGGTGGCGGCCGTTTTTGAACTGTTGGCCTTTTCCCGTGGCCGCTACCAAAGCAGTGGCAGTTATCGGACCGATACCTTCTATCTTGAGCAGAGCGCGACAGCTCGCATCATTTTTTGCGATGCCGGCGATGCGGCGGTCGTAAACCTCGAGTTGCTGCCGATGTAGTTTTAGCATGCGCCACTGAGCGGCGATGAGCTGCTTGAGCATAGGGCTAAGCCGTTGCTCGTCGTATTCGAGCAGCTCGGGTAGCGCACGGTTCAACGCAGCTAAGCCGCGTGCGATCGTAATGCCGTATTCCAGCAATAGCCCGCGGATCTGATTGGCCAGCAGCGTGCAGTGGCGGACGTTTACCTGCCGTACCCGGTGGAGCGCCTGGAGATCCTGTTGTACCCCAGTCTTGGGCTCAACGAAGCGCATGCTGGGCCGACCGCTCGCTTCACAGATCGCTGCCGCATCGTTGGCGTTGTTCTTGTTGCCGTCGAGATAGGGCTTGACCTTGTTGGTCGGCAACAGCCGCACGGTGTGACCGAGCTTGCTGATCTCGCGATACCAATAGTGCGCACCGCC
>DAIDUA010000044.1 GCA_027456965.1 Alphaproteobacteria bacterium
GCGCCGAGCGCAAACGCAAGGCGGTGTCGCAGGCGATGCGGGAAGAATTCGGCATCCCGAACGAAGAACTTGCGCCGATGATCACCAGCGCCGGACGGCCGGAGAACCGACTGACGTCTTACTACCAGCCGGTGGCCCTGATCAACCAGGGCTGTGCGCCCGAGCAGAAAGTGCGGCTTATCGAGCGGCTGTGGCGCGTGGCGATGGCCGACGGCAGCATCGACATGTATGAAGAGCAGCTGGTGCGCAAGCTTGCCGATCTGCTCTACATTTCGCACGCCGATTTCATACTGGCCAAGCACCGGGTGCTAAGCGGCGCTGCTTAGCCCTGCGCCCATATGCCGGTTCGGCATGCTAATCGCAGGACACCAGCCGGTGCGAACCGCAACCGCCCCGCGCTTCTAATCCGGCGCCGATGCGGAACCGGGCTTGGCGCGGACCGCGAGCCTGACGCCGGATTTCAGCATCCCCGCTTCGTCGCTGAGTATGTGGACCGCTTCGTCAAGAAACACGTCTTTGGCGCTTTTCTGCACTTTTTCAGTCGCCAGTTCTGTGGCGAGATTGCGTTCATCGATTTGCAGGCCATCATCCCGAAGCGCACTGTCCTTCCGCAGCGCGGGTTTCTTGCCGGCCGGATCCTTGTGGGTACCCTTGTCGGCATCCCGCTGTGATTCGCGCGCCCTCAGGCGGGCCTCTTGGGCGTCCCGCTCCTTGCGCCGTTCGGTTTCGTTCAGCGATACCATGTTCTTCTTGCGCTGAAGTTTGATTTCGGCAATGTCCTGTTCCAGGTACTGGAAGTCCTTGTCCTTTTTCACGCGCGCCGCATGCAGCGCCGACAGGACGGGTAGCACAGTCTTCAGGTCGCCGACGGGCGAATAGTTCGCCGCCTTGATCTGCGTCCAGGGGAACGCGTTGTCGTAGCTGGATTCGCCAAAACTCGCCGTATCGGAAACGGCAGGGAAAAGAATATCCGGCTTCACGCCGCGCAATTGCGTAGTGCCTCCATTGATGCGGAAAAACTGTGCGACGGTAATTCTCAGTTCGCCGAATTGCGGTTTGCTGTTCTTGGCGATGCGATCGAGATCGATCACGCTTTGCACGGTGCCTTTGCCAAAACTCGGTTCACCGATAATCAGGCCGCGGCCATAATCCTGAATGGCGGCGGCAAAGATCTCCGACGCCGAAGCGGAACCCCGGTTAATCAGGACTGCAAGCGGACCGTCCCAGGCGACGCCGGCATGTGTATCGCTGTCCACAGAAATCTCACCGCTTGCATTGCGCTGTTGCACCACCGGCCCCTTGCCAATAAACAGGCCGGTGAGATCAATTGCTTCCGCGAGCGAACCACCGCCGTCGTTGCGCAAGTCGATCAGTACGCCGTCGACTTTTTTCTTCTCCAAGCCGTCCAGCAGGCGGGCCACATCGCGGGCCGCGCTTTTATAATCTTTGACTCCTTTCTCTCTGGCTGCAAAATCCTCATAGAAAGAGGGAAGGGATATCACGCCGATGCGGCGAGTGGTGTTCCCGTCCACGATGGAGTGGACCGATGCTTTGGCGGCCTCCTCCTCCAGATCGATCGTTTTCCGGACGAGAGAAACCAGTTTGTGTTTGCCGTCGGGCCCGGCGTTTGCCGGGAGCACGTCGAGCACGACGACCGAGTCCGGTGCGCCGCGAATCAGCGCAACGGCGTCGTCCAGACGCCAGCCCAGGAGGTCCGTCATGACACCGCCTTTGCCCTGGGCGACGCCGACGATGCGGTCCCCGACGTTCAACTGGCCCGAGAGACGCGCGGGTCCTCCCGGTACCAGTTCTCTGATCGTGACGTAGTCATCCAGCTGCGTCAGCACCGCGCCTATCCCGACCAGGGAGAGTTTCATCGAAATGTCGAAATCCTCCGCTTGCCGCGGCCCCAGGTAGTTGGTGTGGGGGTCGATGGCCATGGTGTAGGCGTTCATGTATATCTGGAAGGCGTCCGCGCTTTTTACCCGGTCGATGCGCTTGAGGAAATTGTCATAGCGTTCGTCGAGTATTTGGACGATGCTCTTGTCGTCCTTTCCGGCGAGCTTGAGCCGCAGCCAGTCGTTCTTTACCCGCTTGCGCCACAGCTCGCGCATCTGCGCGTCCGTTTGGGGCCATGGCGCCTTTTCCCGCGCAATTTGGTAGCTTTCGACCTTGTGGAAATCGAAGCCCTTTTTGAGCAGTGTACGTGCGTATGCAAAACGCTCGGCGGCGCGCTTCTCGTAAAGATTGAAAATGGCGAATGGAACGCTAAGGTCTTCCTTCAGGATCGCGTCGCCAAGCGTGGTCCGATATCCGGAAAGACGGTCAATGTCGGCCTGGACGAAGAAGAGTTTCTCGGGATCGAGGGATTTCAGATATCGGTCGGATATCTTCTCCGACAGGGCGTCATCCAGCGGCATCCCCTTGTATTGGTAACGGGCCAGCACTTCAGCCGACAGGTATGCCGCCTCGGCCTCCTGCGGTAGCGGCTTCAACTCTGGCGGAAACTGCGTTCCCGAGTCGAGCGTTGCGCCTTGCGCGGCCGTCGCCAAGGCAATGACTATCCACAACCACTTACCCTTCATTCGTGCTCCGGTTCAATGCGCCAGATTGCGCCGCCGGTAGTGTATAGGAAGCAAGCCCGATATTGGCGTCGTGTTGTTTTTTTTTCCCGGGGGCCGGGATTGCCTTTCGCCGGGTGGCGGGGC
>DAIDUA010000045.1 GCA_027456965.1 Alphaproteobacteria bacterium
CCGCGGCCTTCGCCGCCATGAAAATCATCTCGAATTATCGTTTCGACGAGGTTTGCTTCGTCGGCCGCGACCGCGGGCAGATGACCTATTGGCGCAGCGCGGGCGAAATCGCCAGGACGCCCATGCCGCAACAGGATTGCACGGACGTGCATTCCGCCAAGGTGCAGGCGGTGCAGCGGGGCGAGGACTGGAAAGTCGTCGACGGAGGTCATGAGATTTACGATTACGGCGACGATCAGGCCGCGGCCGACCAGGCCGCCCTTGTGATCAGGACCTACGCGCTCAACCGCCAATGTTTCTTCGCGCGACCGGATAGCCGCACGCATTATTGGCTGGCGCTATAAATCGGCTGATTGGGATCGCCATGCTGTCGTGCGCCGGGCGGGCCGATAGGCTTGCCGCGCTCGATACGGGGCATGATGGAAAATTGCGGAGGTCCATCATGAAGCGGGCCGCATAGCCGTGCCGTCCTTCCTCCGGCAGGCCGGGTTCATCGCGCGCCCGATTTGGGTTAAAGCTCAACCGGAGACGCCGGGAGGTGTGGATATGACGAAGAGGGGCCTGTTTGCGGCCGCCGCCGCCATTTTCTGTTTTCTCGCGGCGGCCCGCGCCGACGTGGCGGATTTCTACGGCAACTGGGAAAACGCCAGCCGCGATGCAAGCGGCATCACGCACATCCAGGTCAACCCGGCCGGCGGCAATCGCGTCAGCGTGCGCGCCTATGGCGACTGCCATCCTATCGAATGCAACTGGGGGCTGGTGGAAGGTCAGAGCTACTCGGCCGCTCCGCATTCGCGCGACGTCGAAAGCATCTCAGCGACCTTCGAGACGGGCTTCGCGCGCAAGCAGATCATCCTGCGGAAAGGTCCGTCCGGCGAACTGCTTTTCGAAGTGCTGACCGAGTTCTCCGATCGCTCAGGGCGGCACGATTTCGACATGACGGGACGCCTGAAGCATACCGCTTGGGCGGGACCGGTAGGCCAGACCTGGGAGCGCGGCACAACGCAGAATGCCGGCTGGGGTGGCGGCGTTCGCAGCGGCGCATCGCCCGCGCCCCGCGAAGCCTGCGACGGCTTCGACCCCAAAGGCGCGCAGGTGGTGCAGGACGGCTCATCCTGGAGGGTCGTGGCCGGCGGCAAGACGGTGGCGGACGCCGGTGGGGACAAACGTCTCGCACAGCGCGTGCTGGAGACGATCCGCTATTACCGCTTCAACCGCAAATGCCGCGTCGGCGCTGCGCCGGTCGACTACTGGAAATACGGCACATCGATCCCGAACAAGCGGATGGGCGGCGCCGACTGCATCACGTTCAACGCGACCACCGTGCATGCCGCGCTGATCGGACACCGCTGGCGGATCGTGGACGGCGTGCAATGGATCGCCGATCTCGGCGCCAACAAAGCGCAGGCCGACCAGCTGCTCTCGCTCATCCGGACCTACCGCCTGAGCGCGGAATGTTTCGTGACGCGGCCCAATCCGGTCATGGTCTATTGGCTGTCCCACTGAACCCTCGCGGCCCTGTCGTCGACCCATCCGGAAGGGTATGTTGACCGCAGTTTTGGCGTCGGAGGACCAGCATGTTCTGGAACGTTTCGAAGCGTGCGCTCGCGGCGGCTTCGCTGGCGATGGCCGTCATGTCGGGCGCGGCGTTCGGCGATGTTTCCGATTTTCTCGGCAACTGGGACAACGCCGACAGCGATACGAACGGCATCATGCGCGTTGTGGTGACACGCGCCGGCACGAATGGCGTGAGTGTCCAGGTCTTCAGCCGCTGCCATCCCACCGACTGCGACTGGGGCAAGCGTTTGGGCCACACCTATAGCGACGCTCCGGATTCGAACGACACGCGCATCGTCACCGCCGATTTCAATCCTGGTTTCGCGCAAGAGCACATCACGCTGCGTCCGGCGCCTGGCGGCGCCCTGTCGTTCGAGGTGATGACCGACTTCACCGATAACTCCGGCCACAAGGATTATGCGACGAGCGGCAGACTCGTGCCGGGCGCGCCGCCACCGGTGGTTCTCGTTGCAGCGCCGGGTGCTGTGCCGGTCGTGGCCCCAGCACCGCCATCAGAATCCCTTGTCGACAGGCTCGGGGCCGCTGTGGGGTTGGATTCCGCACCGTCTGCTCCTGCAACGGCGGCGGTCGCCGACGCTGCGGGCGAGAACTGCCACCACTACAATCCGGCGAACGGCTTCGTAACGCCGAGCGGCGGCGGCTGGAACTTCGTGGACTTCGGCTTTCCGTTGGTGAAGTTCGGCGCCGACAGAGTGGCCGCATACCAATCCGCCCAGATCATCTCCGCGTATCACTTCGACGAGCAGTGTGTGGACAACCGCTATCATCCGCAAATGATGTACTGGAAAAGCGGGGGCGTGATTCCGCGCGACAGCATAGCGGGTCAGGATTGCATCGACGTGGACCCGAAGGCGGTTGTGGTGGCCTCGACGACGGACGGCTGGAAGGTCGAGGACGGGCCCAGGACACTGTTTGAATATGCTAACGACAAATCCTCCGCCGATCTGACGGCGTCCGTGATCCGGACCTATCGCCTCAACCGCGAATGCTTTGTCGGCGGACATGACGGCGCGATGCGCTACTGGCTGTCGCAGTAACGAAGATTACGCGGTACGCGTCGCACGCACGGCCAGCAGCAGCGGGATGAAGGCGAGGAGCTGCGCCAGCGTCGCGACCGCCACCAGGGCAGGCAGCGACACGTCGTAGAGCGCACCCAGCAGCGCGCTGCCGGCAAACCAGGCGATGCCGAAGATGGCGGTGAAGATGCCATAGGCGCGGGCGCGCGTGGACAACGGCACGAGCTTCGCGACGGCCGCCGACATCACCGCTTCGTGCACACCGAGGCTGGCTCCCCAGGCGAGCGAGGCGGTGAGCGCCGCCCACGTGCCGCCGAAAAAGGCCAGCGGCGCGACCACAAGGCCGATGGCAATGCCGGGGAAGATCACCTTCAAGCCGGCGCGGTCGAACCAGCGCCCGAAGATCAGCGATGCAATACCGGCGGAGGCCATCGCCGCCGCATAGAAGATGGCGATCATGTCACCGCGCACCGTGCCGACACGACCGAAATGGAAGGAGATCAGGGTGAAATCGGCAAAGCCGAAGGCGACGAGGGCCGACGCGCCGGCATAAAGCCAGAAAGCGCGGGAAAAGCCTTTTGCGTCGGGCTCGTCCTGCAGGGAGGGTGTGATCTCGCCGGCGGCGTCGTAGCGAAAGCGCAACGCAAAGACCAGAATCAAGGTCGCGGCGGCTGGAATCGCCAGCCACGCGAACGCCGCGCGGTAATCGTGATGGATCGCCAGCACCAGGGCGGCGATCAGGGGCCCCGACATCGCGCCGATCTGGTCGAGGATTTCGTGCAGGCCGAAAGCCCAGCCCTGGCCGATATGTTCGCCGGCGCGGCTCAGCATCACGTCGCGCGGCGGATTGCGGATCGCCTTGCCGACGCGCTCCAGGACAATCAACGCGGCGGCCGCCTGCCAGTTTCCCGCCAGAGCCAGCGCCGGCACCGCGGCCATCTGGACCACGTAACCGATCAGCGTGATCGGCCAATAGGCGCGCGTCGAATCCGCGAGGCGGCCGGAAAGCAGGCGCAGCGTGTAGCCGAAAAGCTCGCCGAAACCCGCGATCAGGCCGACGGCGAAGCCGCTGGCGCCCAGGGTCGCCAGGAATGGGCCGGCGATGCCGCGCATGCCTTCATAGGCGGCGTCGGCAAACAGGCTGACGATGCCGAAGGAGACGACGAAAACGAGGGACGATTTGGCGTCGAACGTCTTGTCGGCTCTCATCTCAACTCCGTAAGGCCGCGCCTGTCGCTTTCGACACGGCGGCGACGATCTTCTGCCCGATGGCATCGATCTCGGCGTCGGTCAGCGTCTTGTCCCTCGGTTGCAGCCTGATGGCAATGGCGACGGATTTCTTGCCGTCCGGCACGCCCTTGCCTTCATAGACATCGAACACCGAGACCCATTCGATGAGGACACGTTCCGCATTCCTGACAGTGAGGACAATGTCGTCCGCCGTCACCACGGTGTCGACCACGAAGGCGAAATCGCGTTCCACGGCCTGATAGGGCGACGGCGCGAAGACGGGACGCGCCTTCGCCTTCGGTTCGGGGATGGCGTCGAGGAAGACTTCGAAGGCGCAGGCCGGACCCTTCAGATCGAAGTGCGCCAGCACCTTGGGATGCACTTCGCCGAAGGTCGCCAGCACCTTGGGTCCCAAGGCGAGCGTTCCCGAACGGCCCGGGTGGTACCACGACGGCGCTTCGGCTTTCACCGGCGCGGACATGGATGAATTCATGGCGGCTTCAAGCACGGCCAGCATGTCGGCTTTGGCGTCGAAGACATCGGCGGGATGAGTGGATTTCGCCCAGCTGCGCATGCCCGCGCCAATACGAATGCCGGCCGCGACGGTTTGCTGGTCATCCGGCATGCCGCTTGCGAACGCCGCGCCGATCTCGAACAGCATCAAATCGTTGAAGCCGCGCGCCACATTGCGGCCGGCAGCAGCGAGCAACGACGGCAGCAGCGAGGGACGCAACGCGTCGAGGTCGGCGGCAATCGGATTTTCCAGCTGTCGCGCATCGTCGCCGCCGCCGAACAATACCGCTTGCGCGCGCGGGATGAAGGAGAATGAGATTGTTTCGTTGAAACCGCGGGCGGCGAGGGCTCGGCGCACCGTCCGCCTGCGCCTCTGGGTCGGGGTGAGGACCGGGCGCGCGATCGCATGCGGCCGCGACATGGCCGCGGACGGCACATGCTCCAGGCCGTAGATGCGCACGACTTCTTCGACGAGATCGGCGGAGCCGTCGACATCGCTGCGCCAGGATGGCGGGGTGACCGTCAGCACGGTTCCGTCCGTCACCGTGAACCCAAGGTTGGTCAGGATGCGGACGATCTCGGACTTTGACACATCGAGTCCACCCAGCCGTTTCACGGCATCGGGCGAGAATTCTATGGTGCGCCGCCAGGCCGGTACCGCACCGGCCACGACGATGTCGGACGGCTCGCCACCGCACCAGTCGAGGACGAGCTGCGTGGCCAGTTCCAGGCCCGGTACCGCGAGTTCCGGATCGACGCCGCGCTCAAAACGGTAACGCGCATCTGATTGCAGCTGGAGCTTACGCCCCGTCGCTGCGACGCGCGCCGGATCGAAATACGCGGATTCGATGAAGACATTGACCGTCGTTTCGGTGCAGCCGGTGTCCTCGCCGCCCATGACGCCGGCGATGCCGCGCGTGGCCGCGTCGTCGGCGATCACACACATGTCGGAATCGAGTGTGTAGGTCTTGCCGTCGAGCGCCAGGACCTGTTCGCCGTCGTTCGCCAGCCGCGCCTGCATATCGCCGACGAGCTTGTCGGCGTCGAAGACATGCAGTGGACGGCCGCGGTCGTGCGCGATCAGGTTCGACACGTCGACCAGGGCCGAGATGGGACGCAGACCGATCGCCTTCAAACGATCCTGCACCCATTGCGGCGAGGGCCCGTTCTTCACGCCACGCACGAAACGCCCGGCGAACAGCGGGCAGGCGGATTTGGTCTCGGCTGTGAAATTGAGGGCGATCTGTTTCGGGCTGGGGAATTTGCCGGCCACCGGCTTGACCGGCGGCGTCTTCAGCTTACCGAGGCCGGCCGCGGCAAGATCGCGGGCGATGCCGTACACCGAGGTGCAGTCGCCGCGGTTTGGCGTGATGGCGACGTCGATCACCGCATCGGTGAGGCCGAGGGACGCCGCGGCCGGCTCGCCGACCGTGGCCTCGGCGGAAAGCTCGATGATGCCGTCATGGTCGTCGGACAGCAACAACTCGCGACCCGAACACAGCATGCCGCGGGATTCCACGCCGCGGATCGTGCCGACCTTCAAGACTTCGCCGCTGACCGGAATCACGACGCCGGCGCGCGCGAACACGCCTTTCATGCCGGTATGCGCGTTGGGGGCGCCGCAGACGACTTGAATGGGCGCGCCGTCGCCGGCATCGACCATGCAGAGCTTCAGCCGGTCGGCATTGGGATGTTTCTCCGCCGACACCACATAGCCGCCGCCGAAATCCTTCAGCCGCGCGCTGGCGTCCTCCACCGACTCCACTTCCAGCCCGATGCTGGTGAGCTTGTCGGCGATGGTCGCCGCGTCGGCGTTCGTTTCCAGATGATCCTTCAGCCAGGAGACGGGGAATTTCATCGGCTCAGCCCTCCGTCCAGGGTCGGAAGGTCCAGCGCCGCGAAGCCGTAATGTCTCAGCCAGCGCAGATCAGATTCGAAGAAAGAGCGGATGTCGGGGATGCCGTATTTCAGCATGGCGAGGCGGTCGATGCCGCCGCCAAAGGCGTAGCCCTGATATTTCGTGGAATCGATGCCGCACATCTCCAGCACGCGCGGATGTACCATGCCGGAGCCGGCCAGCTCCAGCCAGTCGTTGCCGGCGCCGAATTTGATCTGTCCGCCGGAACGGTCACAGCGCAAATCCCACTCCACCGACGGTTCCGTAAACGGGAAGAAACTGGGGCGCGCCCGCATCTCGACCTTGTCGACTTCGAAGAACGCCTTGCAGAACTCTTCCAGCACCCATTTGAGATGACCCAGATGCGTCACTTCGTCGATCACCAATCCTTCGAACTGGTGGAACATCGGCGAATGGGTGGCGTCGGAATCCACACGATAGGTGCGCCCCGGTGAGATGATGCGGATCGGCGGCTTCTGCTTCAGCATGGTGCGCACCTGCACCGGCGAGGTGTGGGTGCGCAGAACGTGGCGCGAACCATCGGCTTGCTTCGCCACATAGAAGGTGTCGTGCATCTGCCGTGCCGGATGGTCGGGCGGGATGTTGAGCCTGGTGAAGTTGTAGTCGTCGAATTCGACATCCGGCCCCTCGGCCACCGCGAAGCCGAGATCGGCGAAGATCGCCGTCACCTCATCAAGCGCTTGCGACACGGGATGAACGCTGCCCGACGGCTCGGGGCGCGCGGGCAGGGTGATGTCGACGCGTTCGAAGGCGAGACGCGCATTCAGCGCTTCTTCCTCCAGCACGGTCTTGCGTGCCGCGATGGCCGCCGCCGCGCGGTCGCGCAGGCCGTTGAACAGCGGGCCGTTGACCTTGCGCTCGTCGGGCGTCATGCCGCCCAGCGATTTCAACAACTCGCTGATGGAGCCCTTTTTGCCGAGTACGGAAACGCGCACGGCTTCCAGCGCCGCCTCGTCGGTGGCGCTGGCGATGGCATCGAGAATCTGACGCTCGATGGCTTGGATGTCGCTCATGGAAAACCTCTGAAACCGCTTGAATCACGGACCCTGACGTCTGCCAAGGTCCGCCGGCTCCGAAAGGTCTTGCGAATTACGCCTTGGCGCCGCCCGCCTGATCCACCAGAGCCTTGAAGGCCTCGGGCTCCTTGACGGCGAGATCGGCGAGGACCTTGCGGTCGATCTCGATCCCGGCCTTGAGAAGCCCGCTGATAAATCGGCTGTAAGTCACACCATGTTCGCGGCAGGCCGCGTTGATGCGCTGGATCCACAAGGCGCGGAAGTTCCGCTTCTTCTCCTTGCGGCCAATGTAGTTGTGCTGCAGCGAACGATCGACCGCGGCATTGGCCGAGGTGATCGTGTTCTTGCGGCGGCCATAGAAACCTTTGGCGGCCTTGAAGACGCGCTTGCGGCGGGCGTGGGAAGGTACGGCGCGGGGGGCTCGTGACATGTCTGATCCTCCTCAGCCGTACGGCATCCAGCGCTTCACGCGCTGGGTTTCGGATTCGGACAGCACGGCCGTGCCGCGCAGATCGCGGGTGCGGGCGGGGGTGTTCGAGATCAGCCGGTGGCGCTTGCCCACCTGGCCCGTCTTGATCTTGCCCTTCGCGGTGAATTTGAAGCGCTTCTTGGCGCCCGACTTGGTCTTCATCTTGGGCATTTCGGTCTCCTTCTTCGAGTTCTGGGTGGCCGGACCCCTTTGACAAAGTCAGGGGATGGTCCGGCCATGGACCATTTTGAGCCGCCACGGCATGCCCTTTCGCCGGTCGGTTCGTGAGAGGGGCGTCTTATACGGAAGGCGCGCCTTTTTGCAAGGCGCGGCGAAGGTTTAACCCGATTCCGTCATAATCAATGGCATTATGGTCCGCTTATAGACTTGTGAGGTTTTTCTCTATGTGGAGACAATGGCTTATGAAGGCGGGCCAAGTGGTGGCGTTGTACCTGTCCTGGCCGGCCGTTGTGCTGGTGGCCTGGGGCGAGCTGACGCCCCGCGATCCTCAGGCGCTCGCCCATGTTTGGGATAAGCTCTTGCATTTCTGTGCTTATTTTGGATTGGCGTGCTTGGTGACCCTGGCGCTGAACGCCCGCAGACCGGCTTTGTGGTCGGTCCTGGGGCTTATGACCCTGGGCGCCCTCCTCGAGATTCTGCAAGGCTTCACCGGCCGTGACCCAAGCATCTTCGACGAGCTCGCCAACATCCTGGGGGCAACGACAGGCGGCGGTCTCGGGTGGCTGATCGTGGCCGTGCTACACTCCAAGACCTTGCTGGCTCCGTCGGTCGAGCGCGAGTAGGGCGCTGTGAACACGGCGCCCAAAATGGCGGGCGACTGGACAGCGGATACACTTTCTAGGATATGCCAGGCTAGCCATGTTCGATGAATTCAAGAAATTCGCCATGCGCGGCAGTGTCGTCGACCTCGCGGTCGGCGTGATCGTCGGCGCGGCGTTCACCGGTGTGGTCAACTCGCTGGTCAAGGACGTCATCACGCCGCCCATCGGGTGGATCACAGGCGGGATCGATTTTTCGAATTTGTTCTTTGAGCTGAAAGGCGGCAGTTACGCGACGCTCGCCGAAGCCGCCAAGGCAGGCGCCATCACCATCAATTACGGGCTGTTCCTGAACGCGGTGATCGGCTTTCTGATCGTGGCGTTCGTGCTGTTTTTGGTCGTGCGTCAGATCAACCGGCTGTTCGTGCCGAAGACGCCAGCGGCTCCGCCACCCACGCCGGAGGACATCGCGCTGCTGCGCGAAATCCGCGATCTGCTGAAGGATCCCTCATGAACGCGTATAGTCTTCTCGCGTTCGGTGTGATCGCGCTGACGGCCGGCGGCGCCCGTGCCGGCGACACATCGTCCCCGGCGCAGGCGGCGAACGGCTTCTACGCCGCCTATGCCACGTTCCATCCCTCCGACGGCATTCCGGACAAAGCCGCCCTTGCCAAATACGCGCCGTTCATTTCGTCGGCCCTCCACCGCCTTCTCGCCGAAGGCGACGCCGCCGAAATAAAATTCAACAAGGCGAACAAGAATTCTCCGCCTCTGATCGAAGGCGATCTTTTTTCGTCGATGTTCGAGGGCGCGACGTCCTACATGATCGGCGCCTGTAAAAGCGCCGCCAAGACGGCAAGCTGCGCCGTTGCTCTGACCTATGACGACAAGCACGGTCCCGCGAAGCGCTGGAACGACACCGTCTATCTCGTGATGACGCCGGACGGTTGGCGCGTCGACGATATCGGCTATGGCGGCAACTGGGATTTCGCCAACAAGGGCCGGTTGAGCGCAACCCTGCGCCAGGTCATCTCCGACGCCGACGGCTGAGGCGATACATGGCCAAACAGCCGGATGGGAAATTCCCCGTCGCCAAAAGCAACGACGAGTGGCGGGCTATGCTTAGCAAGGAGCAGTACCATGTGTTGCGCGAGCACGGCACCGAAGCCGCCGGTGCCAGTCCGCTCAACGACGAGACGCGCGAAGGCCTTTACGCCTGCGCCGGCTGTGGCGCACGGTTGTTTGATTCCAGGAGCAAATACGACAGCGGTTCCGGCTGGCCGAGTTTCACCGAACCGCGCAAGGGTGCGATCGGCACCTCCGTCGACAAGAGCCATTTCATGGTGCGCACGGAAATCCATTGCCTCAACTGCGGCGGCCATCTCGGCCATGTCTTTGCCGACGGACCGCAACCGCACGGCCTGCGCTTCTGCACGAACGGGGCGGCGCTCGCCTTCAAACCCGACAATTCTTGATTCTCCACGGACGACCGCGTAGGCAGTGAACCGCCTTTCCTGAACGCGGCGGTCTCTTGGCGCTGTCCTTGCCGAAATCCTTTTGGAACGCACGCGCCATCGCCCTGGCTGCTGCTGCTGCGGCATTTGCGATCGTCGCGTTCACGCCCGCCGTGCTCAACGACGCCGACACCTATTGGCACATCGCTGCCGGCCGCTGGATGATCGACAACGGGGCCGTGCTGCGCATCGATCCGTTTTCCTACACCTTCGCCGGCCACCCCTGGCAGACGCATGAATGGCTCTCGGAAATCGCCATGGCGCTTGCGTATGTCGGCGCTGGCTGGGGTGGTCTCCTGATTCTGTTCGGCGCGACCGGCGCGCTTACGGCGGGGCTGCTGGCGCGGCATCTGTCGCGCCGGCTGAGCGGACTCAGCCTGCTCGTCACACTGGTGCTGTCGTTCGCCTGCTTGGCGGGCAGCCTTCTGGCGCGGCCGCTACTTCTGGCCTTGCCGCTTTTGGAGATTTGGGCGGCCGGCTTGGTCATCGCCCGCGGGAAGGGCCGCGCGCCGCCGTGGAAGCTTCTGCCGGCGATGACGCTGTGGGCCAATCTGCACGCGAGTTTCCTGGTCGGGCTTGTCCTCATCATTCCCTTCGCGCTCGAAGCAGCGATGGACGATACGCAGACGCGGACCAAGACGATCGAACGCTGGGTGCTGTTCGCCGTTCTGGCGCTGCTGGCGGCGCTGTTGACGCCGTACGGGATAGAAGGACTGATCTTTCCGTTCCGGCTCATGGCGATGCCGAGCCTCAACCTGATCAGCGAATGGGCGCCAACCAATTTCCAGACCTTTCAGCCCTTGGGCTTCGCCGTCGCGGCGGCCCTCTACGTTCTGCTGTCGCGCGGGGTGGCGGTGAAGTCATGGCGCGTCGTCATTCTTCTTGGCCTTCTTTATCTGGCGCTGGCTCATGTGCGCCAGCAGATGCTGATCGCCATCGTCGGGCCGCTGATCCTGGCCGAACCTCTCGCGCAGGCGCTGAAGATATCGTCGCGCGAGAACAAGCCGAGTAACGGATTCGCGGCGGTCTTGATTTTCGCCGTTCTCGTCGCGGCGCTTGGTGTGCTCCGTCTGTCGCTGCCGCTCGCGCGCGGCGACGGGGTGACGACGCCGGCTACGGCCCTTGCCAGTGTCCCGGTGTCGCTTGTGCATACACCTGTGCTCAACGACTACGCCTTCGGCGGCTATCTGATCTTCAACGATGTCCGGCCGTTCATCGACAGTCGGGCCGAGCTCTACGGCGAGAAATTCATCGGGCGTTATCTGCAGATGGTCCGCCCTGACAAACCCCTGCTCGCGGCCACGCTCGCCAAATATCACGTGCGCTGGACGATCTTCGCCGCGGACAATCCGGCCGTCGGCGCCATGGACACGATGCAGGGCTGGCACAGACTGTATGCGGACCGCTGGGCGGTCGTTCATGTGCGGGACGGCGTGCAATGACGAAGCGCGAGAGCTACGACGAACTGATGCGCCAGGCACGCGGTCTGTTCGAGGGCGAACGTGACGTCATCGCCAACGCCGCCAATCTGTCGGCGCTGATCTGGCAAGGGCTTCCCGATCTCAACTGGGCGGGATTTTATTTCCTGAAGGGGGAGGAACTCGTGCTCGGCCCGTTTCAGGGCAAGCCCGCTTGTGTGCGCATTGCCATGGGAGCGGGCGTCTGCGGGACGGCGGCGGCGGGTGCCAGGACCGTCATCGTTCCCGACGTGCACGCCTTCGCGGGGCACATCGCCTGCGATACGGCGTCCAATTCCGAACTCGTCGTGCCGCTGATTGACCGCGGTCGCGTCCTCGGCGTGCTCGATCTCGACAGTCCGTCCTATGGCCGCTTCGATGAAGAGGATGCGGTCTGTCTGGAGAGATTGGCGCGATTGTGGGTCGAAGCGTGCGATTTCGCATCGTGAAAAAATAAGGCGGCCTGGATAAGGCAGGCCGCCCAAGTCTTCTGCAGGGAAATATGGCTGGGCAAAGACAATGCGCGCCCGGCCATGGCAGTGGATCGAAAACCAGAACTCAAATGCGCGGCGACTTGCGCAGCGGGAGGTTACTTTCGGCATGCTAAGCCAAACAGTAAGCGCTTTCCAGCATAATTGACAGCGTTTACCTACCTTTTATGTTTTCCTGGGTTTGTGTTGCTTTCGTGCCACGGTCCGTTGAAACAGAATCATGGGCAAACACCTGGGCAACCAGGATGCCGTGAGTTCAGCTTGTCGGTGGCGCCGTCGACTCGCGCACAATCAGTTCGTGGTCCAGACGCCGTTCCATCGGCCCGTCCTCTGCCGTCTTTTGGATCAGCATGGACACGGCGGCTTCGGCCATCTCCTTGATCGGCTGGCGGCAGGTGGTCAGCCGTGGCCATACGACTTGCGCGACGAAGGAGTCATCGAAGCCCGCCACGGAAAGCTGCTGCGGAATCTTCAGGTTGAAACGCTGCGACGCCGCCAGCACGGCCGCGGCCATGTCGTCGTTGCTGGCGAAGATCGCTGTCGGACGCTTCTTTAGCGACAGGAGGCGTTCGCCCGCCTCCATACCCGACAGATAGGAGAAGAAGCCCTGCACGCAAAGCTCCTCGATCAGAGGCAATCCCGCATGCGCCAGCGCGGCGCGATAACCTTCAAAGCGCGCATTGGCCGCGCCGTGGTCGGGATGGCCCTTGATGAAACCGATCCGCTTGTGGCCAAGGCCGATCAGATAGGCCGTCATGTCGTACGCCGCCTTGTGGTCGTCGATGCGCACATCGGACGAATTTGCCAAAGGCTTCTCCGGCGCGATGCGCACGAATGGCGTGCGCGCGCGGTTAAGCGCGTCGATTGCTGCCGGCATATCGCATAAGGGTGGCGTCAGGATCACGCCGTGCAAGGTTGATTCGGTCACCAGGGAATGAACCTGGCTGCCGAGATTCGGGCTCTGCGCGTCGAGTGACTCGACGATCATGTGGTAGCCTTCCTCGCGACAGCGTGCGAGCACGCCGATCTGCAGCGCCGCGGCGTAACTCAACGAAGGATTGTCGTACAGAAGGCCGATAAGAAAGGAGCGCTCGCTCGCCAGGCCGCGAGCGAAAACATTCGGGCGGTAGGACAGCGCGTCGACCGCCTCCATCACCGCCTTGCGCGTCGCTTCGCTGACATTCGACTGACGGTTGACGACGCGCGAAACGGTCTTGATCGAGACGCCCGCGCGATTCGCCACGTCATAAATGCTCGCGGGCTTCTGCGTCTCAGTGCCTTCTGAAGAAGGATATGCGCGCGGGCGTCTCACGAGGCAGCTTTTAGGACAAGATCGCGCTTAACGAAAGCCATGGCGCACCCGACAGGGTGAAGGTGAGAACTGGCTTCTCGCCCGTTGTGCACCCCGTCTCTGAAGCTCGGCTTTGTGAAGTGCCTGGTCTTGCGTCCCGCCTGCTATTTTTCCCGAAGCATTAGAAATTCCGGAGTGTTCGAACTGGCGATAAGACGCTGTGGGACATTTTCGGCTCGCACACCGGTGGGGCCAGTGTCTGCGGCGATGTAGAGCCGTGCCACAATGGTGTAACGGGTGCCCGGGTTCATGCTTCCGACACAGCCGCCCGTCCGATCGCGTGCGCAGGGAACAGGCGAGGACCTGAAAACCGGTATATGCCAGTCATAGCGGCCTTGCATCGGCAGCTCCGATGCGATCGGTCCCAAGAGATACCCGGTCGCGGTTTTTCTGATCCACAACGAAGCCACGGCACCATTCGGGGCGTCGACCGCACGCCACTCGATTGTTAGCACCGCCCCTTGGCGAACATGCTTCTGGAATCCCGGCAGATTGACCTTGATCAGAGGGGCATGCCCGGACTTGGCCTCGCTCATTGGCGCACATCCCGCGGCCAGAAAAACCAGCGCGCAGAGAAGGCCACGAGATGTTTCGAACAAGCGCGCCCGCATCTGAGGAACGTTTTAAGCCTCCCGCCGACTTATGGAAACGACGAACACCGTGGCAACCACAAGTAGATACGATCTCCCATTGGGTAAAAAAAGTACGCGAAGCTCTATTATTTCAGTGGCATGGCGATACAGCGAGCCTCTCTCGTCTTGATTATGATTACAAGTCGCATACTCATTGCGACCATGGCTCGAGAACCCGCTGTCCATAACAGCGTCGGACGGCGGACGGGCGGGGCAAGTGACTGGTATCCGAGAAGGGGGACCCCAAAGATGTATCCTAGGCGTGTGTCGAAGCGTGCGCTGATGCGCGCACTGCTCCTTTCGTCGTCGGCGCTCCTCGCCGTGCCGGCGCTTGCCGGCGGTTTCGTCAACGTCGGCCCGGCGCCTGAACTGGCGAGCACCGGCAACGCCTACGACACCTATTCCGGGGCCGTCAGCGCTATCGTCACCAACCCGGCGGACGCCAATACAATTTATATCGGATCGCCAAACGGGGGTGTCTGGGTCACCCATGACGGCGGCAAGAGCTGGATACCGCTGACGGACACGCAGGCGTCGCTCTCGATCGACAGCATGTCGGCGGATCCGACGGATACAACGCACCAGACCCTCATTGCGGGCACCGGCCTGATATCCAACGGCGCAGTGTCCACATCCAATAATTTCTATCAATCTTCAGGCGGCTTACAGGACGGACTTCTCTACACGAAGAACGGCGGGGCGACGTGGAGCCAGCTCGGTGCCACTGTGCTTGCGGGCCAGTCCGTTGATGGCGTCGCGGCACGCGGCAATACGATTGTCGCAGGCACCTATGAGCGCTCGAGCCTCGCCGATGCCAGTCTCAGAAATACGGGAGGGCTCTATCGCAGCACGGACGGCGGCGCGACCTTTACCGAGATCTCCGGCGGAGCCGGGCTTCCGACCGGGCCGGTGTCATCGATCGTCGGCGATCCAAACAATTCGACGAAGCTCTATGCCGCCGTGACCGCGCCTAACACCGCCGGCGCCGGCATCAATTCGACGGCCATCTATGTGAGCACCGACACGGGCGCAACCTGGTCACCCATCTTCGGCAGCGCCAATGCGGGCGGCGTGATCAACACGACGGATCAGACCCAGATTCAACTCGCAACCGGACCGAACGGCGCTATCGCCGCCGGCGTTGTCGATGTGGCGACCTCGAAACTCGTGGGCCTTTATCTGTCACAGAACGGCGGCACAACTTGGCAAAGCCTGCCGGTTCCAGTCGTCAATCCCGGCAGCCAGGGCAATACCAATTTCACGCTGGCCGTCGACCCGAACAATACGAACTACGTCTACGTCGCCGGCGACTCGCGGCAGAATCCGCCCTACACCCTGCTCGCGTTCCGCGTCGATGCCGGAAGCTCGACGATCACCAGCATAACGGACGCGAACACGGCGGATAATTCGACTGTACACCCGGATTCGCGCGCCATGGCGTTCGACGCGAATGGGCAGCTTATCGTTTCGACCGATGGCGGCGTCTATATGCGAACGCAGCCGCAAAGCGATGCAGGATCCTGGAAGACCCTGAACGGCAACCTGTCCGCCATCGAGGCATATCAAGCGGCGTTCGGCGCCAACAGTCATCTCGTCGCCGTCGCGGCCCAGGACAATTCGGCCATGCTGGAGTCGGCGGTGGGCTCGCCTGTGTACAACGAAATCACGGGCGGAGACGGCACCGTGGCGGTCGTCAACGACACGACACTCGCCGGCGACAGCGTGTATTATCTCGCGGTCCAGAAACTCGCTGGTCTTACACGCGTCGTCGTGGATTCCAACGGCAATACCGTTGCGAACGATCAGGTGAATTTCAATACCGCGGTCAATGGACAGTTCAATACGCCGTTTGTGCTGAACAAGATCGACCCGTCGCTGATCGCCATCGGCGGCTCCGACGTTTTCCTCACGCAGGACACGATGGCCGGGGCCGACGCGCCCAATACGGCCAATCTCACCTTGAACCTGACCAATCTGGGCGGAGACGGTGGTGGTGTGTCGGCCATCGCATATGGCACGCAGGACAACACCAACGCTCTGATCGCAGCAGTCGGTAGCGGCGTTTGGATGAGCACGAGCACCGCTGGCGGCATTCAGTCCCTCGCCGCCTATGCTGGCGCCGACCCAACCTCACTCGTGTTCGACACGCGGACGCAAAAGCGCTTCTTCGCGGCCGATACCTCGGATCTCTGGGGTACCGTCGATCAGGGGGCAAGCTTCCAGAGTCTGACGGCAAGCCTGCCCAGCGGGTTCATCCGTCCGACATCTCTTGAAT
>DAIDUA010000046.1 GCA_027456965.1 Alphaproteobacteria bacterium
CCGCCGAGCGTCAGATTGCCGACAAGGGTGGTGCGCGGATCGACGGTGATGCCCTGGCTGCTGTCGCCGTCCACGATCATGGTCGATCCGGTTTCGAGGGTGATCGGCCCGGTATAGGTGTAGGTGCCGGCCGCCGTCGCATCGAGCGCGTTGCTCAGCCAGATGCCGTGCTTGCCCGTGCCCGAACCGCTCAGGTCCAGCGTGGACGCGCTGGCCAGATCGATGCCGTAGCCCGAGGTGTTGGCCGTGTTGGCCGCGCTGATCGGATCGGGATTCTTGGTGACGTCGACCAGGATTCCCGTGGCGGTCGCCGCGTTCGAATTCGAAATGTTGCCCTGGTTCAGCACGAAATTGTTGCTGTTCACCGTGATGGCGCCGGTGTTGTAGGTGATGGTGCCCGAGGTCACCGGCCCCTTGCTGATGGAAATGGCGCCGCCCGTCCCGACGGTGATGTTGCCGGCATCGCCGGTCCCGAAGGCGCCCGACGGCAGGGTCCCCGTGGTAAGCGCTGTGGTGGTGCTCTTGGTGATGTCGGTGTCGGCGAACGCCTGCCCTACGAGCAGCGCGGCCGTGGCCGCGGACAGCATTAAAATACGCTTGCTCAAGTTCGACCTCTTGCGTCTGTGCGAGCCATTCCGTCGGGGCATCAAAAAAAGACCGTCCCTGGCACCGTTATGTGTCAGAGCGGTGCGACTTTCCTCATGCGACAGGCCAGCCGGCGGGGACCATAACCAATTTTCGCCGCCTCACCTAGCGTTGCCGGCGGGCAAACGCAAATTTTCGCTTTTTAATCAGGTGTTAGGCCGTTTAGCCAAGAATAGTCCCTCAGGATTGTTAACGGGCCGGTTGCAAGACGTCCATGAGCGCTATCGTTCGCAAGAGCTTCGCCAAACTCAGCCAGAAGGAAGCCTCCGCAGGCGCCGCGCGCCACGAGATGCTTTATTCCGGGCGGATGGGCGGCGCGCGCGCCGTTTTCGCCTTCATGGACCTGAGCGGGCTGGATCTTTCCGGCCGCAACCTGGCGGATGCCGACTTCACCGGCGCCATTCTGGAGGAAACCAATCTCGCCGGGGCGCGGCTGGATTCGGCAAGCTTCTTCGGGGCCGATCTGCGTCGTGCGAATTTGACGCATGCCAGCCTGCGTCGCGGCGACCTGCGCGGGGTCAGCCTGCGCGGCGCGAACCTGATCGGCGCCGATCTCTACGAAGCGGACCTGCGCGAAGGCACCATCGCCGAGAAGGACAGACACGGCAACCTGCGCGTGATGCAGCACGACGTCGGTCCTTCCGAGATGCCGGCCGCGCTGCTCAACTCCGCCAATCTCGAACGCGCCAAGCTGAACGGCGTGATCGCCGTGCAGGCCGATTTCACCGATGCGATGATGAAGGGCTGCCGCCTGTCGCGCGCCAATCTGCGCCAGGCGCGCCTGACCGGCGCCAATCTGGAGAACGCCGATCTCTCCGGCTGCAATCTGACGGGCGCCAACCTCTCCGGTGCGGTGCTGGTCGGCACCCGCATGGACTTCGCCGTCATGGACGGCGCCGACCTGTCCAACGTGCTC
>DAIDUA010000047.1 GCA_027456965.1 Alphaproteobacteria bacterium
CGGCGATCTGCGCCGTGGCCGCGGCACCGGTCAACACCAGAGCCGCTAGCGCAGCGGCCGGAATTTTCATATCAACCCCGCCAACGGACTGGACGGATCGGCGTAGCGCTTCTTCGCCATGCGGCCAGCGAGATAGGCAAGCCTCCCGGCTTCCACGGCATGGCGCATCGCGCGCGCCATCAAGACCGGATTCTTCGCCTCGGCGATGGCGGTGTTCATCAATACGGCGTCACAGCCCAGTTCCATCGCCACTGCCGCGTCCGAGGCCGTGCCGACGCCCGCATCGACGATCACCGGCACTTTCGCTTCCTCGATGATCATACGGATGCCAACAGGATTCTGTACGCCGAGCCCGGACCCGATGGGGGCGGCAAGGGGCATGATCGCGCAGGCGCCCAGTTCCTCCAGCCGCTTGGCCATCAAGGGATCGTCGCTGCAATAGACCATCACCTGAAAGCCCTCCTTCAGAAGCAGCTCAGTCGCCCTCAGAGTTTCGATCATGTTCGGATAAAGCGTCTTCTTATCGCCCAGGACTTCCAGCTTGACCAACGTCCAGCCACCCGCCTCCCGCGCCAACCGCAGGGTCCGCACGGCGTCCTCCCCGGTGAAGCAACCGGCGGTATTTGGCAGGTAGGTGTATTTCTTGGGATCGACGAAATCGACGAGGCGGTCCTGGTTCGGATCGGTCAGATTTACCCGGCGGACCGCGACCGTGACCATCTCTGCCCCGCTGGCCTCCAGCGCCGCAGCGTTCTGGGCGTAGGTTTTGTATTTGCCAGTGCCGACGATCAAGCGCGACCCGAAGGTCCTGCCGGCAATGACCAAGGGCTTATCCACAGGCCCGCCGGATGGCGCCGGCTCGTTCCCGCCACCGATAAACTGGACGATTTCAAGCTTGTCGCCATCGCCAACCGCCGTCTCGCCGTATTGCGAGCGGGGTACGATTTCGTGGTTGCGTTCCACGGCGATTTTGGCGGGATCCAGCCCCATTCCGGTCAGAAGCACCGCTACGCTGACGGAACCGCCAAGATGGCGGGTTTCTCCGTTAATAGTCACTGTCACGGCCATAAAGCCTGTTCCCGATTGGTTGTTTGCCTCGTCCCTATTGCCCAGTATAAAGCCCAACTCGACGACGTTAACGGAGCCCTCTGTGGCCAAGAAATCCAAGGTACTGCCGATATATGTCCTCAGCGGCCCGAACCTCAACCTCCTGGGACTGCGCGAACCGGATATCTATGGTCGCACCACTCTGGCCGAAATCGGCCAGATGATGGCCCGGCGGGCAAAAAACCATGGCCTTAGTGTAGTTTTTCGTCAGTCCAACCATGAGGGTGAGCTGATTGACTGGATTCAAGAGGCGCGCACAAAATCGGCCGGCATGATCATCAACGGGGGCGCCTATTCACATACCTCGCTGGCACTGCATGACGCCCTGCGCGCCCTGGATCGCCCGCTGGTGGAGGTCCACCTCTCGAACCCGTTTGCACGAGAGGAATTCCGCCACCATTCACGTATCAGCCCTGTTGCCAAAGGCGTGATCGTAGGATTCGGTGCACAGAGCTACGTGCTGGCCGTGGACGCGCTGGCTTCTCTCATCAAAGGTTCCACGGGATGAACATGAAGGACGTGAAGTCAATCGGTGCGAGGATCTCGGCCGGGGGCAAAACGAAGCCCGGTATCGACGCGACAGCCATCCGGGAGCTGGCAGAACTGCTGACCGAAACCGGCCTGACCGAGATCGAGATCGAGCAAGGTGGGATGCGGCTGCGGGTGGCGCGCCAGCCTAGCGGCCAAGTCGTCGCGGCGGCCCCCATTCTCGCTTCGCCCGCGATGCATGAGCCGCAGCCAGCGCCCAAAGGTCCACAAGCCGGCGCGATCACCTCTCCCATGGTCGGCACCGTCTACGTCGCACCTGAGCCGGGCAAGCCTCCCTTCATAAAGGTGGGAGACAGAGTGCAGGAAGGCGACACCCTGATGATCGTTGAAGCGATGAAGACGATGAATCCGATACTCAGTCCGCGCAGCGGCACCATCGCGGAAGTCTGCGTACGCGACGCCGAACCGGTCGAGTTCGGTCAAACGCTGCTCGTCATTTCGTGATGTTCGAAAAGATCCTCATCGCGAACCGCGGCGAGATCGCACTGCGCATCAACCGCGCCTGCAAGGAAATGGGGATTGCCACCGTCGCGGTGCATTCCACCGCCGACGCCGACGCAATGCATGTGCGCCTGGCCGACGAAAGCGTCTGCATAGGTCCGCCGCCGGCCGCCCAATCCTATCTGAATATGCCCGCCATCATCTCGGCCTGCGAGATCACAGGTGCGCAGGCGATCCATCCGGGCTACTGATTCCTTTCGGAGAACGCACGTTTCGCCGAGATCGTGAAGGAACACGGCATCGCCTTTATCGGGCCCGATCCCGAGCACATCCGCCTGATGGGCGACAAGATCGCCGCGAAACAGGCCGTGAAAGAGTTGGGCATCCCGACGGTTCCCGGCTCCGACGGCGCGGTGGGTTCCGACGAGGAAGCCACACGCATCGCAGAGGGTATCGGCTACCCGGTGCTCATCAAGGCGACGGCAGGCGGCGGCGGACGCGGCATGAAAGTCGCCCAGAAGCCGTCGGATCTGTCTCTGGCGCTTACCACTGCGCGCGCGGAAGCCAAGACGGCCTTCGGCAACGACGCTGTCTACATGGAGAAATATCTCCAGAAGCCACGCCATATCGAGGTGCAGGTGCTGGCCGACGCGACGGGCCGCGTGATCCATCTTGGCGAGCGCGATTGTTCACTGCAGCGCCGCCACCAGAAGGTCTGGGAGGAAGCGGGCAGCCCGGCGCTCAATGCCGAACAGCGCGAAGAAATTGGAAGCGTCGTCACGCACGCGCTCGAAAAACTCGGCTATCTGGGCGCCGGTACCGTCGAATTCCTATATGAGGACGGGAGTTTCTATTTCATCGAGATGAATACCCGCCTGCAGGTCGAGCATCCCGTCAGCGAAGCCATCACCGGCATCGACATCGTGCGCGAACAGATTCGCATCGCCGGTGGCGCGCCGCTCGAAATCGAACAGAAGGATGTGACCTTCTCCGGCCATGCCATCGAGTGCCGCATCAACGCGGAGAACGCATTCACCTTCCAGCCATCGCCGGGCCTGATCACGCAGTTCCATACGCCGGGCGGCCTGGGCGTGCGCTTCGATTCGGCGATCTATGCCGGCTATCGCATCCCACCCTATTACGACAGTCTGGCAGGCAAGCTCATCGTCCACGGCAGGACACGCAACGAGTGCCTGATGCGGCTGCGCCGTGCGCTGGACGAACTCGTCGTCGGTGGGGTCGAGACAACGATTCCGTTGTTCCAACGGCTTGTGCGCGAGCACGACATCCTGAATGGCGATTATAACATCCACTGGCTGGAGCATTACCTGGCGAAGAAGGGGGCTTAAGCTCGCCGCCTTTCGGCGCTAGCCTTGCGCCATGCATGCGCCACGCCTCACGCCCGACATTCTCCTGCGCGCCTATGCCGAGGGGTTGTTCCCGATGGCGGCGCGACGCGACGACCCCACACTGTATTGGGTTTCGCCTGAGAAGCGCGGCATCCTCCCGCTCGATGCGTTTCATGTCCCCAAAAGGCTGGCGCGCACCGTGCGCAACGATAGGTATTTCGTCTCCGCCGACACCGTTTTTGCCGACGTGATGCGCGCCTGTGCCGCGCCGGCGAAGGGCCGTGAAGAAACATGGATCAACGACGAAATTCTGAGCCTCTACACGGCGCTACACGCCAGCGGCCACGCCCACTCGCTCGAATGCTGGCGCGAGGACCGTCTGGTCGGCGGGCTTTACGGCGTGCGGCTGGGCGGGGCTTTTTTCGGCGAAAGCATGTTCTCCTACGAGACAGACGCCAGCAAAGTGGCCCTCGTCCACCTCGTCGCCAGACTTAAAGTGGGCGGCTTCAAGCTGCTTGACGCGCAATTTCTGACGGCACATCTGGCGCGCTTTGGCGCAACCGAAATACCGCGTAACGCGTATCTCGACAAGTTGAGCGAGGCCATCGCCGCTCCGGCCTACTGGCCGGCGCCTTCAGGCAGCGTTGGCATTTTTTCATCGGCTCCAACGTTGGGCGAAACGGGCTTGACGGGCGAAACCGCCACGACGGACGGCTGCTCGCCCGGTGCACTGGTCTTACAGCTGATCACCCAGACGTCGTAGAGTGGATGCTGCATCCCGTTCAGACCAGGACTGGAGGCGTACATCCAGCCGGAAAAGACCTGCCGTTTCGGCCTGTCCGGACGGTGGTCTTCGATCTGGAGAAAGGCTGAGGTCTCCGGTGTTTCGCTCGGCGGCGTCGAGTAGCAATAGCGCGCGACGATGGTCAGCGTCTTGAACTTCACCGGCTGATCGAGCGGCGCAAGCAGTTCGACGGCCTTGCCCGTGATCTTGTCGAGCGCGCGCAATACCAGCGTCTCGTGGCCATTCGTAACCGGGCCAGGCGGCGGGGCCGTGGGCGCGGCCGGCGCCGTCGTGAGCGTTGTGCCTGCTGGCGCCGTGGCGTCGGGCGTCGTGGCGTCCGGCGCAGCGGCTTCCGGAAGCACGGCTGCAGGCGCGACGGCTGCCGGAGCGGCGGGGACGCCAACGTCTGGCGTCGCAGTCGGCGCGGTCTGCCCCAGCGCCATACCCACGAACACAGACGCTGCTATCGCCGCCAATGCCCAATGTCGTTTCATGGTTTTGGTTCGGCAGTGCTTCCGCCACCATTGCTGTTGCCGCCGCCCGCGCCGCCGCCGACAAAGCGCGAGAGCAGGCCCATCATGTCGAGCGAGCCCTGCGTGTTGCGGATCACCCCGCCTGGCCCGAGCATCTTGTCGCTGCCTCCGGGCGAGATCGACAGATATGAGCTGCCGAGCAGTCCCGCAGACGTCACCACAAGCGAAGAATCCGCCGGAATCTGCACGTCATTGCGGATATTCATATGTACCGTCACGAGATAGTTCGGATCGAGCGTGAGCGAAGAAACCGTTCCGACCTTGATTCCGGAGAGCCGCACATCGGTGCCCACGGCGACGCCGTCGACACGCGACATGTTGGCCGTCACTTCGTAACCCGACACGTCCGTCGAGCCCGTGCTGCGATAGGCGAAAACCAGAAAGAAGACCGCAACCGCAATGACTGCGGCGCCGATCAGCGTTTCAACCGTGTCGTTATGCATCGTCTAAACCGGGCTCCAGGGTTCGTAGTCTCCGGTCGCCGGCGCACGTACGCCGCCACGCGCCAGACTACCTGGCGGATAATAGGCGCCTTTTGTGCCGCTCATATTGGGCAGATGATCTTTTTCCCAGGATTTGACCTCGGCGTGCCCGTCCGGCGGGGCCTGAAAGGTGTGATGCAGCCAGCCATGCCAGTCCGGGGGAACCCGCGAAGCCTCCACGGTGCCCTTGTAGAGCACCCAGCGGCGCTTGCTGTCCTTGCTGCTGTAATAGCGATTGCCGAACTGATCCGAACCAACAGGCACGCCGCTGAACCAGGTGGTGAGCAGCGTTCCGGGCGTAGCGTTCTGCCACCACACAAAGAGCATCCGCAACAGACCCATGCGCGCGTTCCTCAAGCTTCGAGATTCGTCGGAATATAGAGGGGCGGCGATGCCATAGCCAAGTAATTGGCGCGGCAGGCGTTGCGAATAGGTGTTTGTCACCGGGCATCGTCCATTCCGCGCCTCGGCCCGTTCATCCACAATCGAGTCACAAAGGGACCGGCGGCTGTGTGTCGCAAAAACGAAAAAATTTTCTGCGTGATTCTGAAACCCCGCTTGACTCGCGGCTTTTGTGCGTCGCGTTAAGGCACAACATCTGGTGGGTAAGGTTTCGTTTACCACTTATCGCTTGCGTACCCCTGGGGTTGGGTTCAATACTTTGCCCCTGTCGCTTCTCGCGACACCAAATCTGGCGGACGAAACTAACTCTAGCCGCCGGGGTTGCCGTACGACAGGCAAGCCCCGCGGAGAGGAAAACTGTCCCCAAAACGGTGCCGCAAGACGCGATGACGGGCTCAAATTTCAGCATCTGCGGGGGTTTCATGCGTATTCGGCGTCAGTTCACGGTGGAAGGTCATTCGCCTTACGAAGGAATTTCGTTCCGCCAGGCCACCAGTGAGATCAGAAACCCCGACGGCTCGGTTGTCTTCCGGCAGACCGACATCGAAGTCCCCGAGGAGTGGAGCCAAGTCGCCTGCGACGTTCTGGCCCAGAAATATTTCCGCAAGGCCGGGTTGCCGGTGTCGCTCAAGCCCGTCCCCGAAGAGGGGGTGCCCGAATGGCTGTGGGCAAAGACGGCGGACGGCAGCGAGACCACCGGCGAGTCCTCGGCCAAGCAGGTTTTCGGACGCATGGCCGGCACCTGGACCTATTGGGGCTGGAAGGGCGGCTATTTCGACGGCGAAGCGGACGCCCGCGCCTTCCACGACGAACTCTGCCACATGCTGGCGACCCAAAAGGCGGCGCCCAATTCGCCGCAATGGTTCAACACCGGTCTGCACTGGGCCTATGGTATCGACGGGCCCAGCCAGGGCCATTACTACGTCGACTACAAAACCGCCCGGTTGACGAAGTCCGCGTCGGCCTATGAGCATCCCCAGCCGCACGCCTGCTTCATCCAGTCGGTCGCCGACGATCTCGTCAACGAAGGCGGGATCATGGACCTGTGGACGCGCGAAGCGCGGCTGTTCAAATACGGCTCGGGCACCGGCACGAACTTTTCGGCCCTGCGCGGCGAGAACGAGAAACTGTCGGGCGGCGGCAAGTCGTCGGGCCTGATGAGCTTCCTCAAGATCGGCGACCGTGCGGCGGGCGCCATCAAATCGGGCGGCACAACGCGCCGCGCGGCCAAGATGGTGATCGTCGACGTCGACCATCCCGATATCGAAGACTTCATCAACTGGAAGGTGATCGAGGAACAGAAGGTTGCCGCCATGGTGGCGGGCTCCAAACTGGCCGAGAAGCACCTGAAGGCGGTGATGAAGGCCTGCGTCAACTGCCAGGGCTCGGGCGACGACTGCTTCGATCCGAAAAAGAACCCCGCCCTGCGCCGCGAAGTGAAGGCCGCGCGCAAATCGATGATCCCCGACAATTTCATCGACCGGGTGATCTCCTTCGCCAAGCAGGGCTACAAGGACATCGACTTCCGCACCTACGACACGGATTGGGACTCCGAGGCGTATCTCTCGGTCTCGGGGCAGAATTCCAACAATTCCGTGCGCGTGACCGACGAATTCCTGCGCGCGGTGCTCGACGATGCCGATTGGAACCTGACGGCACGGCGCGGCGGCAAGATCGTGCAGACGGTCAAGGCGCGCGAGTTGTGGGAGAAAATCTCCTACGCCGCCTGGGCCTGCGCCGATCCCGGCATCCAGTTTCACACCACAGTCAACGACTGGCACACCTGTCCGGAAGGCGGCGACATCCGCGCCTCCAATCCGTGCTCGGAATACATGTTCCTGGATGATACCGCCTGCAACCTTGCCTCGCTGAACCTGATGGCATTCCGCAAAGAGGTGGACGGCAAGAACATCTTCGACGTGGCCGCGTTCGAGCATGCGGTGAAGCTGTGGACCGTCGTGCTGGAAATCTCGGTGCTGATGGCGCAATTCCCGTCGAAAGAGATCGCGCAGCTTTCCTATGATTACCGTACGCTGGGTCTGGGCTTCGCCAACATCGGCGGGTTGCTGATGGCGGCCGGCATTCCCTATGACAGCCGCGAAGGCCGGGCGATAGCCGGAGCCATCTCCGCCGTCATGACCGGCGTGTCCTATGCCACCAGCGCCGAGATGGCGAGCGAACTGGGCGCCTTCTCCGAATTCGGCGCCAACCGCGAACACATGCTGCGCGTCGTGCGCAACCATCGCCGCGCGGCCTATGGCGAGACAAAGGGCTACGAAGGCCTCCACACCCTGCCCGTCCCGCTGGACCTCGCCGCCGTCAAACAGGCCGACCTGGCGCGCGCCGCCAGGATGGCGTGGGACGACGCCCTGGTCGTCGGCGAACAGTTCGGCTACCGCAACGCGCAAGCCACCGTCATCGCGCCGACCGGCACGATCGGTCTGGTCATGGACTGCAACACCACCGGCGTCGAACCCGATTTCGCGCTGGTGAAGTTCAAGAAGCTGGCCGGCGGCGGCTATTTCAAGATCATCAACCGCTGCGTGCCCGAGGCGCTTGCCACCCTGGGCTACGACCAGAGGCAGACCGACGACCTCGTCGCCTATGCCGTCGGCCACGGCACCCTGGAGAACTACACGGGCGCGCTCAACTACGATGTCCTGCGCAGCAAAGGCTTTGGCGAAGAGGAAATCGGCAAGATCGAGGCCGCGCTGGAATCGGCCTTCGACATCCGTTTCGTCTTCAACAAATGGACCCTGGGCGAGACCTTCTGCACCAAGACGCTGGGCATCGACGCGGCGGCGATGGATGCGGCCGATTTCGACATGCTGAAAACGCTGGGCTTCTCCAAGTCCGACATCGAGACGGCGAACCTGTTCGTCTGCGGCGCCATGACGCTGGAAGGCGCACCGCAGCTGAAGGCCGAACACCTGCCGGTGTTCGATTGCGCCAACCCGTGCGGGCGCATCGGCAAGCGGTCGCTGAGCGTGGAAAGCCACATCCGGATGATGGCCGCCGTGCAGCCTTTCATCTCCGGCGCCATTTCCAAGACGATCAACATGCCCAACGCGGCGAGCGTCAAGGAATGCGGCGAGAGCTACCTGCTCTCCTGGAAGCTCGCGCTGAAGGCCAACGCCCTCTACCGCGACGGCTCCAAGCTGTCCCAGCCCCTGGCAAGCCAGATATTCGCCTTCGACGACGAGGAAGACGAGCTGGAGGAGACGCTGGCTGCCCCGGCGGCGGCGCGCACGGCAACGGTCAGCGAGCGCATCGTGGAGAAAGTCATCGAGCGCATGACGCGGGAACGCGAAAAACTGCCGCAGCGGCGCAAGGGCTACACCCAGAAGGCCATTGTCGGCGGCCACAAGGTCTACCTGCGCACCGGTGAATATGAGGACGGCCGTATCGGCGAAATCTTCATCGACATGCACAAGGACGGCGCGGCGTTCCGCAGCCTTATGGACGCCTTCGCCATCGCCATCTCGATGGGCCTGCAATACGGCGTACCGCTGGAGGAATTTGTCGATGCCTTTACCTTCACCCGCTTCGAACCCGCGGGCATGGTGATCGGCAACGATTCGATCAAGAACGCCACCAGCATCCTCGACTACATCTTCCGCGAGCTGGCGGTCTCCTATCTCGGCCGTCATGACCTGGCCCATGTGCCGCCGTCGGACGACGAAGACATCGGCAGCGGCGTCGGAGAAGGTCCGCGCGCGGCCAAAGACATGGCGCAAGCCGTCACTCGCGCGACGTCGGTCGGCTATGTCCGCGGCAAATTCCAGCACATCGGTCTGGTGCGCGGCGGCGCGGCGCCCAAGATGATGGCGTTGCACGATCACGAGCACGATCTCGGCCACGCGCATACGCACGACTATAACGACGACGCCCGCGACTTCCTCGGCAACGACGATCCCGTGGATCTGAGCGAGATCGCATCGAGTGTCGAAGCCACCATGGCGTCGCTGGACCTCCAGACGGCCAATCCGGTGGGTGCGGCCGTGGCGGCCATCGAGACGCGGCTGGCGTCGGGTTCGACCCACGCCAAGCGCGTCGCCGAAGCCCGCATGAAGGGCTACGAAGGCGATGCCTGCGGCTCCTGCGGGAACTTCACGCTGGTCCGCAACGGCACCTGCATGAAGTGCAACACCTGCGGCTCGACCAGCGGCTGCAGCTGAGAAGTGTGGTTTCATGTTGAACGAAAAACGCGTGATCGGAACTCTCGGCGGCAGCCGATATGTCCAGTTGGTCGTCCATGACGGACGTG